>NZ_BCBT01000022.1:0-89226 GCF_001320965.1 Pseudomonas sp. NBRC 111143
CGATCTCATGGATGCTGAAAAGTCTAAGGCAAGCACCTGTCAGCCCTCACGCAACCCCATGCGAGCACACCTCCGGCGCACGGGTATGTGACAGCAACACATCCAGCAACGCCTGCGCCGCGGTGGACAACTTATGGTCGCTCAGGGCAATGACCCCGATGCGCCGCTCGACGGTGGGCTCGACCAAGGGAACGCAGCGCGCCCCCAGCTCCTGCATCTGATTGATGCACAGCGCCGGTACGGCACTGACGCCCAAACCGTTGGCGACCATGCGCCCGACGGTGGACAACTGGTGGCTTTCGAAGGCCACCGCCAGCCGGCCATGCTCGGCGGCCAGGTGTTGCTCGAGCAGCAGGCGTACCGCCGAAGGGCGTTGCAGGGCGATGAAGTCATGAGTCAACAGTTCGCGCCAGCTCACCTGGGGCTGCTGCGCCAAGGGTGAATCGCCCGGCACCACGGCGACGAAGCGGTCCAGGTACAACGGGTGAAACTGCAAGGCATCGCTGCGCTCGGGCTCGAAACCTATGCCCAGTTCGACGCGGCGGTGGCGGACCAGTTCCAGCACCTGCTCGTTGATCACGTCGTGCACGGTGACGTTGACCTTGGGGTAGCGCTGGCGAAACACCTTCAGTGACTGCGGCAGCAGGTTGCCGGCAAAGGCCGGCATCGCCGCCACCGACACCCGCCCCAGTTGCAGGGTGAAGCGCTGGCGCAGCATTTCCTCGGTATCGTCCCAGTCGGCCAGCAGGCGCCGGGCCAGCGGCAGCAGCACTTCGCCCTCGGCGGTGAGGCTGACGCTGCGTGTGGTACGGGTGAGCAGGGCGCCGCCGAGGTTGTCCTCCAGCGCCTTGATGGTCAGGCTCAGTGCCGGTTGCGAAATGTGCAGGTGTTCGCCGGCCTGGGCGAAGCTCTGGTACTTGGCCACGGTGACGAAGGCGCGCAGTTGCTTGACGTTCATGGCGGGTCCGCAGGTTGTTTTGCAAAAGTTATCAATCGATGACGAAAACAAAATTAACAAATCAGTCGCCAGCGGTGAAGATGCCTTCCACACGCTCAAACAACTACAAAGGCGGATCAGCATGGCCGGACTGGACAAGCGCGTAGCAACCTATGAACAGGCTCTCGAAGGCCTGACCGACGACATGACGGTACTGGCCGGCGGCTTCGGCCTGTGTGGCATCCCCGAGAACCTCATCGCCGAGATCAAGCGCCGCGGGGTCAAGGGCCTGACGGTGGTCTCCAACAACTGCGGCGTCGACGGCTTCGGCCTGGGCGTGCTGCTCGAAGACCGGCAGATCCGCAAGATGGTCGCCTCCTATGTCGGCGAGAACGCCGAGTTCGAGCGCCAGTTGCTCAGCGGCGAGCTGGAAGTGGAACTCACCCCCCAAGGCACCCTGGCCGAGAAGATGCGCGCCGGCGGTGCCGGTATCCCGGCCTTCTACACCGCCACGGGCTACGGCACCCCGGTCGCCGAAGGCAAGGAGGTGCGTGAGTTCAACGGCCGCAAGTACATCCTCGAAGAATCCATCACCGGCGACTTCGCCATCGTCAAGGGCTGGAAGGCCGACCACTACGGCAACGTGGTGTACCGCAACACCGCCCAGAACTTCAATCCGCTGGCCGCCACCGCCGGCAAGATCACCGTGGTCGAGGTCGAGGAAATCGTCGAGCCGGGTGTGCTGCTGCCCAGCGAGATCCACACGCCGGGAATCTTCGTCGACCGGGTCATCGTCGGCACCTTCGAGAAGCGCATCGAGAAGCGCACCGTCAAGGCCTGAGCGCCGTCCACAGAACAACAAAGAGATCCTGACCATGGCACTGACCCGCGAACAGATGGCTCAACGCGTCGCCCGTGAACTGAAGGACGGCTACTACGTCAACCTCGGCATCGGCATCCCCACCCTGGTGGCCAACTACGTGCCCGCCGACATGGACGTGATGCTGCAGTCGGAGAACGGCCTGCTCGGCATGGGCGAGTTCCCCACCGAGAGTACCCTCGACCCCGACATGATCAACGCCGGCAAGCAAACCGTGACCGCCCGCCGTGGCGCGTCTATCTTCGATTCGGCGCAATCCTTCGCCATGATCCGTGGCGGCCATGTCGACCTCACCGTGCTGGGCGCTTTCGAGGTGGACGTGGAGGGCAACATCGCCTCCTGGATGATCCCCGGCAAGCTGGTCAAGGGCATGGGGGGCGCCATGGACCTGGTGGCCGGCGCCGAGAACATCATCGTTACCATGACCCACGCCTCCAAGGACGGCGAGTCCAAGCTCCTGCCACGTTGCAGCCTGCCGCTGACGGGTGCTGGCTGCATCCGCAAGGTGCTTACCGACCTTGCCTACCTCGAGATCGAGAACGGCGCCTTCATCCTGCGCGAGACCGCGCCCGGGGTGAGCGTCCAGGAGATCGTCGAGAAAACCGCCGGCAAGCTGATCGTGCCGGACGATGTGAAAGAGATGACGTTCTAACGCTATTGCTTTACCTCCCCCCTGTAAGGGCGGGCTCGTTGTAGGGGCGGGCTTGCCCGCGAATGCGCCGGTACATTCACCAACGTATTCGCGGGCAAGCCCGCTCCCACGGCAAGCCCGCGCCTACAGGGGTTTTGCGTTGATAAACAAGCAACATCCACCAATAAGACCAAAAAAGGAAAACACTCGTGGCCGCTGAAATCCAAGACAGCCGCTCCGCCCGCTTCGCCCTGCGCTGCTCCAACTGGGCCGAACGCTGGTTCCCCGACTCCTGGGTGTTCGCCGCCCTGGCCGTGATGCTGGTGTGCCTGGGGGCCCTGGCCATGGGCGCCAAGCCCACCGACACCGCCAAGGCCTTTGGTGACGGCTTCTGGAGCCTGATCCCGTTCACCATGCAGATGGCCTTCGTGGTCATTGGCGGCTATGTGGTCGCAAGCTCCCCGCCTGCTGCGCGCCTGATCGACCGCCTCGCGCGCCTGCCGAAGAACGGCCGCTCGGCGGTGTGCTGGGTGGCGCTGATCTCGATGCTCGCCTCCTTGCTCAACTGGGGCTTGTCGCTGGTGTTCGGCGGCCTGCTGGTGCGTGCCCTGGCCCGCCGCACGGACCTGAAGATGGACTACCGCGCCGCTGGCGCTGCTGCCTACCTGGGCCTGGGTGCCGTGTGGGCGCTGGGCCTGTCGTCGTCGGCTGCACAGTTGCAGGCCAACCCGGCCAGCCTGCCGCCGTCGATCCTGTCGATCACCGGCGTCATTCCGTTCACCGAGACCATCTTCCTCTGGCAGTCCGGGGTGATGCTGGCTGCGCTGGTGATCGTCTCGCTGGTCGTCGCCTACGCCACCGCGCCCGGACCGAACAGTGCGCGCAGCGCCCAGGACTGTGGTGTCGATCCGACCTTCACCGCCCCTCCTGCGCCGCAGCGCACCCGCCCCGGCGAGTGGTTGGAGCACAGCCCGATCCTGATCCTGCTGCTGGTAGCCCTGGCAGCCGGCTGGCTGTACCAGGAGTTCGCCACCAAGCCTGCGATCACCGCCATCTCCGGGCTGAACACCTACAACCTGCTGTTCATCATGCTGGGCGCCTTGCTCCACTGGCGTCCGCGCAGCTTCCTCGACGCCGTGGCCCGTGCGGTGCCGACCACCACCGGCGTGCTGATCCAGTTCCCGCTGTACGGCTCGATCGCCGCCATCCTCACCCAGGTCAAGGGCGCCGACGCACAGACCCTGGCGCACCACATCTCGGTGTTCTTCACCCAGATCGCCACCCATGACACCTATGCCTTGCTGATGGGCGTGTATTCGGCGGTGCTGGGCTTCTTCATTCCGTCTGGCGGCGGCAAATGGATCATCGAAGCGCCCTACGTGATGCTGGTGGCCAACGACCTGCAATACCACCTGGGCTGGGCGGTGCAGATCTACAACGCCGCCGAGGCGCTGCCGAACCTGATCAACCCCTTCTACATGCTGCCGTTGCTGGGTGTGCTGGGCCTGAAGGCGCGTGACCTGATCGGCTTCTCCTTCGTGCAACTGCTGGTGCACGTGCCCCTGGTGCTGGTGCTGCTCTGGGCGCTGGGCACCACCTTGCAGTACGTGCCACCAGTGATGCCGTAGCCGCGTCACCGCGCACTACCGCGCTGCGGGCCGCAATGGCCCGCAAGCGCTGCCCGCCGCTATGTCGATCCGTGAAAAAAGCGTAATTTTCCCCCGTCTCCCTTCGTTTTCCTGAGAGCTGCCCTGCGTCCAGGCGGACCGGGCCATCATCACCCCAAGGAGACAGGCAATGACTTCCGTTTTCGACCGCGACGACATCGTGTTCCAGGTAGTGATCAATCACGAGGAACAGTACTCGATCTGGCCCGACTACAAGGCGATCCCCAACGGCTGGCGCGCCGCAGGCAAGAGCGGTCTGAAGAAAGACTGCCTGGCCTACATCGATGAAGTGTGGACCGACATGCGCCCCCTGAGCCTGCGCCAGAAGATGGCCGAAGCTGCGGTGCAGTAAGGCGTGACTGCACTCAACCTGCTATGCCTGCCGTACTCGGGCGCGAGTGCCATGGTCTACAGCCGCTGGCGGCGCAAGCTGCCGGCCTGGTTGCAGGTGCGCCCGGTGGAGTTGCCCGGGCGCGGCGCGCGCCTGGGCGAGCCCCTGCAAACCGACATGCAGGCACTGGCCCGGCAACTGGCCAGCGAGCAACGCCTGGCGGCGAGCACGCCCTATGCGCTGCTCGGGCACAGCCTGGGCGCGCTGCTCGCCTTCGAGCTGGCCCATGAGCTGCAAGCCTTGGGTTGCAAGGCGCCGGTCGCACTGTTTGCCTGCGGCACGGCGGCACCGACCCGACGTGAGGACTACGACGGCAAGGGCTGGCGCGAAGCCAAGACCGATGCCGAGCTGATCGACGAGCTGCGCCAGTTGCAGGGCACCCCCGAGGAGGTGCTGGCCAACGAAGAACTCATGGGTCTGACCTTGCCGATTCTGCGCGCCGATTTCCTCATGTGCGGCCGCTACGACTATCGCCAACGCGCGCCGTTGCACTGCCCGTTGCATGTTTTGGGCGGCGAGGCCGACCGCGCCAGCGAAGAGCAACTGCTGGCCTGGCGTCGCGAAAGCCTGGGCGATTTCTCGCTGGAGGTCTTCCCTGGCGGGCACTTCTTCATCCATGAGCACGAAGACCGGGTGCTGAGCCTGCTGGCCGCCTCTCTGGAACCTCATCGACTTTCGGCATGATTGACGTAGGCCTTTGCCTGGGGGAGGCTGGGGGCTTTCCCACAGGACAAGGGTTGTCCCCATGCTGATCGATCCCCGCCAGGCCACGCTGCTGGTCGTCGATATCCAGGAACGCCTCATCGGTGCCATGAGCGACCCCGAGGGCACCCGCGCGCGGGCCCGCGGGCTGCTCGCCGCCACCGCCGAACTCGAGCTGCCCACGGTGATCTCCGAGCAGTACCCCAAGGGCCTGGGCCCGACCCTGGCCGAACTCAAGGCCGCGGCTACAGGGGCCGAGATCGTCGAGAAGCTGCACTTTTCCTGCGTGGCCGCCGAATGCCTGCCCGCCAGCTTGCTGGCGCGCGAGCAGGTGATCGTCTGTGGCATGGAAACCCACGTCTGCGTGCTGCAGACGGTGCTTGGCCTGCTGGGCCTGGGCAAGCAGGTGTTCGTGGTCGAGGACGTCTGCGACAGCCGCACCCCGGCAAACAAGGCGGCAGGCCTTGCGCGCATGCGCGACGCCGGGGCGCAGATCGTCACCCGCGAGATGGTGCTGTTCGAACTGCTGGGCAGTGCCAGCCACCCGTTGTTCCGTCATATCAGCAAAACCTACATCGTCGGTGACCCATCCTGAGCCCGCGGCTGCTGGGCGTTGGGCTGATGCTGCTGGCCCTGCTGCAAGGCTGTGCCGGGCGCCGCGAGGAGGCGCCCGAAGTCGACCCTGCGCAGGTCCGCGCCCTGCTCATGCGCCTGCTGCCTGCCTCGGTCAAGGACCGCCAGGGCTGGGCCGAGGACATCCAGGTCGCGTTCACCGCCCAGGGCATCGCGCCCAGCCGCAGCAACCTGTGCGCGGTGCTGGCGGTGACCGAGCAGGAGTCCACCTTCACCGCCGACCCCCAGGTGCCCAACCTGGGCCGCATCGCCCGCGAGGAAATCGACCGCCGCGCCGCGCGTCTGCACATCCCCAGGCTGCTGGTCGATGGCGCCCTGGCGACGCCTTCGGCGAACGGCCAGAGCTACCAGCAGCGCCTGCTGGCGGTACGCAGCGAGAAGCAGCTCAGCGCCCTGTTCGATGATTTCATCGCCGGCTTGCCGCTGGGCGACAAGTTGCTCGGCGGGCTCAACCCGGTGCGTACCGGCGGGCCGATGCAGGTCAGCATCGACTTTGCCGAACGCCATGCCAAGGACTATCCCTACCAGCGCCAGGGCACGATTCGCCAGGAGGTATTCAGCCGTCGCGGCGGCCTGTACTTCGGCATCGCCCACTTGTTGGGCTATCCCGCCCACTATGAGCGGCCGCTGTACCGCTTCGCCGACTTCAACGCAGGCTGGTACGCCAGCCGCAACGCCGCATTCCAGGCGGCGCTGAACAGCGTGACGGGTGCAGAGTTGGCCCTGGACGGCGACCTGATCGCACCGGGTGCGATCCTGCCAGGCACGACCGAGCGCGCGGCGCGCAGCCTTGGGGTGAAGCTGGGGCTGCGCAATCCGCAGATTCGCAGCCAGCTGGAATTGGAGAACAGCCTGGCGCTCGAGGACAGCGCCTTGTACCGCGGCGTATTTGCCCTCGCTGACGCCAAGGCGGGCAAGCCACTGCCACGTGCGGTGCTGCCGGGGATCGTGCTCAAGAGCCCGAAGATCACCCGCAAGTTGACCACGGCGTGGTTTGCGGGGAGGGTGGACGAGCGCTACCAGCGCTGCATGACGCGTTGACCGACGCAAGCTGCAGGGGCCGCAACGCAGCCCCTGCAAGGCTCAGGCAGGCTGGGCTGCCAGGCTGTTGCTGACGTTACGCCCCAGTACCAGCACGGTGACGAATCCGCAACCGACCAGCGCCGTGGCCAGGCTCAGCAGCACCGAGCTGCCCAGCTGGTCGACGATCCGCCCACCGAAGAACGAGCCCAGTGCGATGATCACCTGGAACATGGCCACGAACAGCGGCATGCCGCGTTCGACATCCTTGGGCGCGACCACGAACATCCAGATGCTGGCACAGGCCGGGAAGGCACCGAAGGCAAAGCCCCACAGTGCGATCAGCATCACCGCCCCAGTCATGCCGGTGGCGAAGTAAGGGAACAGTGCGGTACTGATGCCGATCAGCAAGGCCACCAGCAGCAGGGTGTAGCGCACGCTGCGGTTGGCGGCGAAGCCGGCGAACAGGTTGCCGATGACGCCCGCGACGCCGTAGAGCAGCAACAGCGAGCCGATGGTTGCGCCGTCGAAGCCCGAGCTTTGCTTGAAGAACGGTGCGACATAGGTGTACGCGGCAAAGTGCGCCAGGCCAATCAGCAAAACTGCGATCAGGCCGACCCGAGCCAGCGGATTGACGAACAGCGCCGGCAGGTCACTGACACGGATGGCCTTGTCGGGATTGAGCCGTGGCAGCAGGAAGACCTGCGCGAGCAGCACCGGCACACCCAGCAGGGCGGTCACCAGGAAGGTCATGCGCCAGCCCATCAGGCCGCTGAGCCAGGTGCCGACCGGCACGCCCAGCACCGTGGCCAGGGTGACCCCGACCATGATGATCGAAGTCGCCTGCGCCACGCCCACCCCCTTGGGCGCCAGGCGCCCGCTCAGGGCAATGGCCGTGGCCCAGAAGCCACCGATGCTGATACCCAGCAGCACGCGACCGAACAGCAGCAGGCTGAAGTCGCTGGCATAGGCCACCACCGAGTTGGCGATGATCATGATCAGCGTCAGGCCGATCAGCAGGTAGCGGCGGTCCATGGCACCGATGCCCACCGACAGCAGCGGAGCGGCGAGGGCGGCCATGATACCGGGCAGGGTGACCATCAGGCCGGCTTGCCCGGCACTGATGCCCAGGTCGCTGGCCACATCGTTGAGAACGCCTACCGGGAGGAATTCACTGGTCACCAGGGCGAAGGCGCCCACGGCGACCGAGAGAATCGCCAGCCACTGCTGTTTGACGCTCTGTTGGTTGTGTTCAAGAAGGCCATCGGGGGCCTGATTGACGCTTGGCATGGTACGGATTCCAAGTGTTGTCGCCTGGAACAGGCGCAGGAGGCGGGAAAATAGGAGGGCGATTATAGAAGTCGGTTCCGAAAGGCCTATAGGCAGGTCGTTCGATAGTAATCATCAGTGTGATCGATGGAACGCTCGGCTCGCCTCATCCAGCGCGGCATTCCCAATCTCCCCTTCACTGCGTACACTTGCGACATGTTCTTATTTGCATCTAATAATCTTTTTCGGGGAGGAGCGTGATGTCCACCGTTGTAGCTGGCGGCGCCGCGCACATGGGTTTGGAAACACTGTACCGCGAGCACAGCGGCTGGCTGCACGGCTGGTTGCGTCAGCGCATGAATAACGCCGCCGATGCTGCGGACCTGGCCCAGGACACGTTCATCCGGGTGTTGCTGGCGCGCAGCGCAGGCATGCTCAACGAGCCACGGCATTATCTGGCGACCATCGCTCGCGGCCTGGTCATCGATCTCTACCGGCGTCGCAGCCTGGAAAGCGCCTACCTCCAAGCCTTGGCGCAACAGCCCGAGCACTATGCGCCCAGCGCCGAAACCCGTGCTGCCGTGCTGGAAACGTTGATGGCCATCGATCGTATGCTCGATGGTCTCGGCGAGCGCACGCGGGCGATCTTCCTGGCCGTACAGCTTGACGGCCTGAGCTACGAAAAAGCCGCCACCCGGCTGGGTGTTTCGGTCAGTACCGTGCGCAAGCACCTGGCCCGTGGGTTGATGCATTGCTTGCTGATCGACGACGCATGAAGGCCATTCTAGCCGATGCTGTGAACTGGTATGTGCGCCTGCACGACAGCGACGTCGATGAAGCTACCCGCGTCCAATGGCAAGCCTGGTACGCCGCCGACAACCGTCATGCCGAAGCCTGGGCACGCCTGGAGCAATTGCAGTACCGCCTGGGCAACGCCCCTCGTGGTGCGGCGCAGACGCTGCAGACCGCACGCTGGGATCGACGTTCCGCGGTGAAGGCCCTGGCGCTGCTGCTCGGGGTCGGGGCGGTGGGGTGGCAGGGCTATCGGGTCTCGCCCTGGCGTGCCGATTACTGGACTCGGGTGGGGGAGCGGCGGCAATTGACGCTTGCCGACGGTACGCGGCTGGACCTCAACACTGACAGCCGGGTGGACGTCGTGTTCGACGCCGGGCAGCGCCTGATTCAACTGCGCCAGGGCGAGATTCTGGTGGACACTGCCCAGGATCCGCGTCCGCTCAGCGTGTGCACCGCCGAAGGTGACATCCTGGCCCTTGGCGCCCGCTTCAGCGTGCGCCAGGACTCTGGCGTAAGTCATGTCACGGTGGCCACCCAGGCCGTGGAGGTGCAAGCCAAGCGCATGTCGCAACGGCTGCGCATCGATACCGGCTACAGCCTGAGCTTCACTGCCGACAGTTTCGGGCCGCTGCGACCGATGGACCCCGATGCCCAGGCCTGGGTCCAGGGCATGCTGGTCAGCGTCGATTGGCGCTTGGGTGATGTAGTGCAGGCCTTGGCCCGCTACCGGCCTGGTTATCTCGGCTGCTCGAAGGAGGTCGCCGGGCTGCGCTTGTCCGGCGCCTTCAACCTCGATGACACCAACGTTGCGCTGGCCAGCCTGGAAGACGCCTTGCCGATCCGCGTCCGACGCATGACCGACTACTGGGTGCGCCTGGAGCCCTCCGGGCAGGGGTAAGAGGGTCATAGGCGTTGCCCGGATTTTTTTTGCGTCGGGGTAACAGATTTCTTTTGCTGGCTCGGCCCTTGAGGGAGCGCGCATCTGGCGCGCCCATGCCAACCAGATCAGGAACCCCAATCTCATGTCCGCACGCCGTTCCTCGCTAGCCAGCAGCATTCGCCAGGCGACCCTCGCGCTGAGCCTGTGCAGTGCCGCACTGGCGACTTCGACCGCCTGGGCTGCCCCACAGCACTACGATATTCCCGCTGGCAGCCTGGCCGCTGCGATCGGCCAGTTCGCCGCGGCCAGCGGCGTGACCATCAGCTTCAGCCACGAAGAGGCGGATGGCCTGCGATCATCAGGGCTGCACGGCAGCTTCGAGCTGGAGCAGGGTTTCGCCCACTTGCTGCAAGGTACTGGATTACGGATCCTGCAGATGGGCGAGAAGCGCTACGTGCTGAGCAAGGCGCCAGCCGAAGGCACGGTGGAACTGGGGGCCACCAGCATCGATGCCACGGGGCTGGGCAGCACGACCGAGGGTACTGGCAGCTATGCGACGGGTTCGGCGAACACCGCGACCGGCCTGCGCCTGTCGGCACGCGAGACGCCCCAGTCCATCAGCGTGGTCACCCGTCAGCGCATCGAAGACCAGAACCTGACGGACGTTGCCCAGGTGCTTGAACAGACGCCAGGTGTGGTCGTCGACAGCATGGGGCCGGCCGGTAGCGACGCCAACCACATCTATGTCCGTGGTTTCGAGGTGGGCAGCTACCAGGTCGACGGCGTCAATCGGCCTGACAGCTATGGTTTTCGTGACGACCTGGCCGACATGGTGAGCTACGACCGCGTCGAGGTGGTTCGCGGCGCCACGGGGCTGATGTCGGGTACCGGTGATCCGGGCGCCACCATCAACCTGATTCGCAAGAAACCGACGCTGCAGACCCAGCGCAAACTGACGCTCAAGGCCGGCTCCTGGGACAACTATCGCACCGAGCTGGACGTGTCCGGGAAGCTGTCCGAAAGCGGCCATGTCCGTGGGCGCTTCGTGGCGTCGACCACCGACAGCCAAAGCCATATCGACCGCCAGTCGCTGGAGCGCCAGGTGGCCTACGGCGTGGTGGAGTGGGATGTCACCGACAGCACCCTGCTGACCGTAGGCGCCGAATACCAGGAGATGGACAACGACGGTGCGGGCAACCATGGCTTCCCGATGTTCAATAGCGATGGCAGCCATTTCAAGCCTTCGCGCTCGTTCAACTCGGCGTCCGACTGGAGCTATCACAAGCGCCGCACGAAAACCCTGTTCACCACCCTGGAGCACCAGTTGGACAACGGCTGGCAGCTGAAACTGAACGCCGAGCACAGCCGCCGCAGCTATGACGACGCCTTCGCCACCGCCGCCAGCGGCACCGTAAACCCCGACGGCAGTGGCATCAGTACCTGGACCGGCCGTTGGGCGGGGGACCCGCGGCAGACGTCGTTCGATCTCTCGGCCTCCGGGCCCTTCGAGTTGCTGTCGCGCGAGCACCAGGCGTATGTGGGCGCCAGTCATTACCGGGCGTATTACCGCAATGACGGTTATCCGCTCTGGTCTTTCCAGACCATCGACAACATCCATACCTGGGACGGCTCGCTGGCGGTTCCGGATGCCATTCACACCAAGTCGTCGCGCGATGCGCTGGACGAAACCCAGGATGGCCTGGTGGCTTCGGTGCGCTGGAGCCTGGCCGATGACCTGTCGCTGATTACCGGTGCGCGGGTGATCGACTGGAAACGTGACGAAGCCAACACCAACCTCTCGAGCGGGGCGACCCGCCGGACCTCGCGCAGCGAAACCGGCGTCGTCACGCCATACATCGGGCTGGTGTACGACCTGGCCGAGAACTGGTCGGCCTACGCCAGCTACACCACCATCTTCAAGCCGCAGAACAGCAAGGACGTGGGCGGCAACTACCTCGACCCGCTCGAAGGCGTGAACTACGAGCTGGGTATAAAGAGCGAGTTCTTCGACAAGCGCCTGACCACTGCGCTCAGCGTTTTCGAAGTGCACCAGGACAATCTCGCCGTGGCCGACGGCAGCAACCTTGCCCCGGATGGCAACCAGGCTTACCGCGCCGAGTCCGGTACCAAGACCCGTGGTTTCGAAATGGAAATGACAGGCGAGATCCTGCCTGACTGGCAAGTCTCCGCGAGCTACACCTACGCGGTGAGCAAGAACGCCGATGGCGATCGCCTGCTCACCGAAGTACCGCGCGATACCCTAAAGCTGTTCACCAGCTATCGCCTGCAGTCGCTGCCGCAGTTGAAGGTTGGCGGGGGAGTGCGCTGGCAGGGCATGGAGTACTACAAGGACGCCGGGCCCAACAACGAGACCTTCACCCAAGGCGCCTACAGCATCGTCGACGTAATGGCGCAATACGCCTTCACGCCGCAGACCAGCGTGTCCTTGAACCTCAATAACCTGTTCGACGAGAAGTACTACACCGCGATCGGCTCGCGGGGCTGGTATGGCACGCCGCGCAGCGCAACGGCCACGCTGGTGTATGCGTTCTGATAAGGCGTCTTGAGGCAACCGCGCTTGATCCGCGTGATATCAGGCGCACTGCCTCACGCAATTGACCTGCTGACCTGAGCGCCACGCCTTGCCGGGCGCTCGGGCAGTATGGCGGCCTGCAACTGGCGCCCTGCGGGATGCTCGAACGACAGTTCACCCTCCACGGCCCGATCTTCGACGATGCGCCCTGCGTCAAGCACCACAACCCGCTGGCAGAAGTACCGCACCAGGCTCAGGTCATGGCTGATCAGCAGGAAAGCCGTGCCGTTGTCGCGACGCAGTGCGTCGAGCCGTTGCAGCAGTTGCAGTTGCAGCACGCGATCCAGGTTCGAAAGCGCCTCGTCGAGCACCACCAGCTTTGGCGAGATTGCCAGCGCCCGGGCGATGTTGGCGCGCTGTAGCTGGCCGCCGCTCAGTTGCTGTGGCAAGCGCTCGGCATGCTCGGCGTGCAGGCCCATCTGCTCCAGCAGCTCGATGGCCCGTAGGCGTTGGGCTGCCTCACTCAGATCGCTCAGGTGCCGCAGTGGCTCGGCAATGCTCCAACCGATGCTGCGCTGTGGATTGAATGCCCCCGGCGCGTCCTGGAACACCAACTGCACGGTCCGCTGGAAGGCTCGTGCCGGTTCGCCGCGCAGGCGGCTGACCGCTTGCCCGGCGAAGGTGACCTGCCCCTGGCTCGGAGTTTCGAGCCCGAGCAGCAGGCGGGCGAGGGTGCTTTTGCCACTGCCGCTGCAGCCCAGCAAACCAATCGATTCGCCCCCTTGAAGTTGCAGGTCGATACCGTCGAGCACCTGCAGCCAGCCGCGTTTTCGCAGCAAGCCGCCGGTGAGGTAGCGATGGCTCAGTTGCTGGACATGCAGCAGGCTCATGCTTGGCTCCCGCAGAGGATTCGATGGGCTTCGAGCAAGGTGCGAGCAGTGTCGCTGACAGGGCGGTCGAACAGTGCATGCACGGCTTGGCGCTCGACGATGCGGCCGGCATCCATCACCGCTACCTGATCGGCGCAGCGCGCCACCACCCCCATGTCATGGGTCACCAGCAGCACCCCGAGGCCATGCCGTCCAACCAGCTCCATCAGCACGTCGAGAAAGCGTGCCTGGCTTACCGCGTCGAGATCGCTGGTGGGCTCGTCGGCCAGCAGGAACGGGGTTTCGGCCATCAGCGCCAAGGCGATCATCATGCGCTGCAGCATGCCGCCGCTGAGCTGGAAGGCGAACGCTTGCAGCACGCGGGCGTGATCCGTCAGGCCCACGGCCACCAGGCAGTCGGCCATGCGCTCGCGGGCGGCGGCGCCGGTGATACCGTGCTGGCGAAGGGTTTCGAGCCCGTGGCTGGCCATGCTGCTTACCGGGTTGAAGGCACTGCGCGGGTTCTGCAGCACCAGGCCGACCAGGCGGCCACGCACCTGGGCGGCGCTCACCGGTTGGCCGTCGAGCAGCAACTGACCCTGGGTACGCACCAGGCCCGCAGGCAACAGGTCGAGCATGCCCAGGCAGCTCAGGGATTTACCCGAACCACTGGCCCCGACCAATGCGCAGACCTCGCCGCGGCGCAACTTCAGGTCGACGCCATGCACCAGCAAACCGGCGTGGGACGCTATGCGCAGGTCCTGGATTTCGAGGGTCGCTGGCATCATCTAGTGGTGCTCCCGGGTCGGGTCGAGTCGGTCGCGCAGCGCGTCGCCCAGCAGGTTGAAGGCCATCACCGAGAAGAAGATCATCAGCCCCGGCAACAGCAGCAGGTGGGGGTGGCTCCAGATGAACTCCTTGGCATCGTTGATCATCACGCCCCACTCGGCCGTAGGCGGTGCCACACCCAGGCCGAGAAACGACAGGCCCGAGACGTGCAGCATCATGTGGCCGATGTCCATGGTCGCCAGTACCAGCAGGGGGCCTGCGATGTTCGGCAGCACGTGCTGGCGCAGGCGGGTGCTGCGCGAGGCACCGGCCAGGCGCGAGGCAAGCACGTATTCACGACCACGCTGGGCAATCACCATGCCGCGCACCATGCGCGCATACCACGCCCAATGGGACAACGCGATGGCGATGATCACGTTGGTCAGGCCGGTACCGAGCAGCGTGACGAAGAAGAACGCCAGCACCAGGGTCGGAAAGGTCATGAACATGTCGCACAGGCGCATCAGCAGCAGGTCGGTGCGCCCGCCGACAAAGCCCGCGAGGCCTCCCACGGCGAGCCCGAGCGTCAGTACAAGTGCCAGGGTCAGCATGACGCTGCCCAGCGACAGGCGGGTACCGACGATCAAGCGCGACAGCAGGTCGCGGCCCAGGTGATCGGTGCCCAGCCAGTGGCTGGCATCGGGTGGCATGAGGCGCTGGCCGAGGTCGACCAGATCGGGGTCGTGCGGAGTCAGCCATTGGCCGAACAGGGCCAGTACCGCCAGCAGGCCAACCAGCACCAGGCCCAGGACCAGCCCCGCATGGCCGGGCACGGCCGGCCGACGAATTGCCCAGAGCGTACTCATGCGCGTGCGCCCTCCAGCCGGCTGCGTGGGTCGAGCCAGGCGTAGCACACGTCCACGACCAGGTTGCAGAGCATCAACAGGCCGGTCAGCAGCAGGGTGAAGCACTGCATCACCGGAAAATCGCGGTTGAGCACCGCCGAGACGGCAAAGCGCCCCACGCCGGGCCAGGCGAAGATGGTCTCGATCACCAGTGCACCGCCGATCAGTTCGCCCACGTGCATGCCGGTGGCGGTGACGAACGGCAGCCAGGCGTTGCGCAGCACGTGGTCGCGCCACACCCGGCGTTCGGGCAGGCCGCGGGCGCGGGCGTAGGTGACATGGCGTTGGCCGCTGGCTTCGAGCAGGCTGGCGCGCAGCAGGCGAGCATTGATCGACATCGACATCAGGGCAATGGCCAGTACTGGCATCACCAGGTGCCCGGCGCCCCCTCGACCGAGCGGCGGCAGCCAGCCCAGCGACAGCGAGAACAGTGCGATCAACAGGAACGCCAGCCAGAAATTGGGCATCGACACGCCCAGGAAAGTCACCGCCCGGACTGCATGGTCGGGCCAGCGACCCTGCCAGCGCGCGGCCATGAGCCCCAGCGGGATCGACAGCAACAACGTGCAGGCCAGCGCCAGTCCGCCCAGTTGAAGGGTCGCCGGCAGGTAGTACAACAGGTCGTCCAGTACCGGTCGGCCGGTCAGGTAGGAAACACCAAAATCCAGATGCAACGCCTTCCACAGCCAGTTCAGGTACTGCTCGTACAAGGGCCGATCCAGGCCCAGGGCATGGCGCACCTCGGCGATGGCTGCATCTGTCGGCGGGATGTGCGACAGGCGCAGGTAGTCCAGGGCCGGGTCCGTGCTGCCCAGGTGCAGCAACACGAACACCAGCAGCGACACACCGAGCATCACCGGGGCCAGCAATACCAGGCGCAGCAGAATGTAGCGCAGCATGTCAGTGGGCCTGCTTGGGGGTCATGGCCTCGAAGGGCACATCGAACAAGGTGCTGCCGAATTCGACGTGATCGACCGAATCGCGGTGCACGCTGATGGCGGTGAGGTGGGAGATGGGCAAGTACACCGCCTGCTCGTGCAGGGTGGTCAGGATGAAGCGGTACTGCTCGGCGCGTTGTTGCTCGTCGGTGCTGGCCAGCACCTGGCCGATGCGCCGGTCCAGTTCATCCTTCATCGCCAACCCGCGCTGGGCCATGTAGTCGGCGTGGCCGGCATAACGCATGGAGCTGACGAACGAATGCGGATCATACGGGGCGCCCCAGGTGTCGGCGAAGATCATGTCAAAGTCACCCTCGCGCTGGCGCCGCACCAGGGCGCCTTCTTCAACGGCCCGCAACTCGACATGGATACCGACCTTGGCCAACTCGCCCTGCAGGACTTCAGCCAGGCTTTTCTGCAAGGCACTGGTGCCGAGGAACACCAGTTCGATCGACAGCGGCTCACCGCCCTTGCTGCGCACGCTGGCACCGGGGGCCAGTGTCCAGCCTGCGGACTCCAGCGCCTGCCTGGCCTGTGCAGGGTCGTATGGATAAGGTTTCAGGCCGATGTCCGAGTACGGCATGTTGCTGGCGAACAGGGTGTCAGCCCGCGGTTCCAGGCCGTAGAGGATCTTGTCGATGATCGCCTGCTTGTCCACCGCCTCGTTGATCGCCTGGCGCACCGCCAGGTCGCGCGTGGCGCCACGGCCGGTGTTCATGGCCAGCGTGCGGGTAGCCAACGGCGCCGACAGGGCAGTGGCGTAGCCTTGGTCGCGCAGGCGCACGAAGGTGGCGGCGCTGATCTCGCCGGCGGCACCCTGGATCAGCTCGATTTCACCGGCCTGCAAGGCCAGGGCACGGCTGTTGGGGTCGGGAATGACCTTCACCATGACTTCGCCGTAGGCCGGTTGCGGCCCCCAGTAGAAAGGGTTGCGCACGAAGCGGTCGAACTCGCCCAGGCGCGACTCGACCCGCATCCAGGGCCCGGTCCCGACTGGCTGGCCGGGCTTGGCTGCAGGGGCGCCGAAGCGCATCGGGCGGACCTGGGCCAGCTCCATCAGCGTCGGGTAGTAAGGGTGCTTGAGCACCAGGCGCAAGGTCAGGTGATCGGGGGCCTCGAGATGGTCGAGGGTGCTGACCAGTTCCATCCAGCGGTGGCGTTGGCTGTTGGCCAGGACCGCATCCAGGTTGGCCTTGGCGGCCGCGGCATCGAACGGCGTACCGTCGCTGAAACGCACGCCGTCGCGCAAGGTGAAGGTGTAGGTCTTGCCGTCCTCGGACACTTTCCAGCCCGTCGCCAGCCACGGCTCGACGGTGCCGGCGTGGGTGTAGCGCACCAGCGGTTCGTAGACCATGGCCTGGGCGTACATCTGATTCGGCGCATATCCGCGCGGGTCAATGGGGCCGGCGTTGACCGGCCAGGAGTACACCAGTGTCTGACCCGGCGCCGTGGGGGTGGCGGCCTGCGCGAAGGCGCTCATCGCGAGAAGAACAATGCCCCACAGGGCAGGCTTTCGTTTGCCAGGCTGCTGCTTCACACTGCGTCCCCCACTTCGATGGAGGCCGTAGGCTAAAGAGCAGTGGGTATGATGTCTATTAAAAATCATCTTACTGGAAGTGAAAATGCAACGGATCACCATCACTCTGGATGAAGAGCTGCTCGGTCTGATCGATCGACGGGTTGAAACGCAGGGCTATCAAGGGCGTTCGGAGGCCATCCGCGACCTGCTGCGCAACGGCCTGCGCGAAGCCGAAGCCTTGCCGGAAGATGACCCCTGCGTGGCGGTGGTCAGCTACCTGTATGACCACACCACGCGTGAGCTTCCCAAGCGCCTCAACCAGACGTTGCACGCGCACCACGACCTGACCCGCTCGACGCTGCACGTGCACCTGGATGCAGGACATTGCCTGGAGGTTTCGGTGCTTCAGGGCCCCAGTGGGCGTATCGGCGAGTTGTCGCGTCAATTGATGGTCGAGCGCGGGGTGGAGCATGGACAGGTGCAAGTGATACCGGCGCCACTGCCCCCTGCAGCGACGCGGTGAATGCGTCGCGCTGATTCACTCCTTCTGCGCTCGACACCGGCGGATCAATCCCGGACCATCAAGGCCTCGGCATAACGGTACTCAGGAACGAACGCCATGGATTGCCTCGCGACGCTGTATACAGAACGCCTTGTGCTCACCCCCCTTCAACTGGAAGACGCGCCAGCGATCCAGCAGTTGTTTCCCCAGTGGGAGGTGGTCCGTTATCTCGATCGCCGTGTGCCCTGGCCCTATCCGCAAGACGGCGCGTTGGTCTACGTGCGTGACATGGCACTACCGGCCATGGCCGCGGGCCGTGAATGGCACTGGATGATCCGCCTGCGCGGCGAAGAACAACCCATCATCGGCAGCATCAGCCTGTACGACCAACCTGGAAACAACCGGGGTTTCTGGCTTGCGCCGCAGTGGTGGGGGCAGGGCTACATGCGTGAAGCCTGCCGGGTGGTCAACGCCTATTGGTTCGAGACATTGTCTCGCCCCGTCATGCAGGTGCCCAAGGCCGTTGCCAATCACGCCTCTCGAAAAGTGTCGGAGCATGAAGGCATGCGCCTGGTGGACAGGCGCGACGGGCATTTCGTCTCCGGGCCGCTTGAGGTCGAGATATGGGAGATGACACGCCGTGATTGGCTTGCCCGCTCCTTGGGTTGACGCTGCCGGACATTTCCGTAGAATCGCGCGCCCCATTCAACATGCATGGCGAAAAGGAGCTTCGATGCAACGGATCATGATTGTCGGCCAACCCGGCTCCGGGAAGAGCACCTTGGCGCGCAAACTAGGCGAATGCACGGGGCTGCCGGTTGTGCACATCGACACCATTCACTGGCAGTCCGGTTGGGTCGAGCGAAGCCGAGACGAGAAGACACGGTTGTGCCATGAGGTCGAGGCGCGTGATCGCTGGATATTCGAAGGCGGCCATTCAACCACCTGGAGCAATCGACTGGCTCGTGCGGATCTTCTGATCTGGATCGATCGTTCGGCGTCGCTGCGCTTCTGGCGGGTGCTGAGCAGAGCGCTGCGTTATCACGGGCAGTCCCGGCCGGACCTGCCGCACGACTGCCCGGAGCGGCTGGCCAACTTGCCGGCGTTCTTCAACTTCATGTGGCAGACCAGACGCTCGGCGCGAATGAAGATGGAGCAACTTGCGGCAAGCGCACCCGCGGGTTGCCGGGTGGTGTGCTTGCGCTCCAACCGCGATACCAGGGCTTTTCTCGCAAGCATGGAGCCGCGAAGGGGGCGGGTTGAGCGGTGTAGTCAGCAGCGCTGAGAAGATCAGCTCGATAGCCTGTAACAGTCGGCGGCGGACGCCTCATGAACAGCTTTCTGCATCCACCCCATCGACCCACACCCCTTCGCTCAGGCGTCCTCAATAAGGACTGGCAGTCGGTCGCACCACGAGCTCACTGACATCGACATCATCCGGCTGCTCGATGGCATAGACCAGCGCCCGTGCAATCGCATCGGCCTCCAGCGCCACGCGCCGGAACGTCCTCATGGCCTCGCGGGCAGTGTCGTCGGTGATGGTGTCGGCCAGCTCCGATTCCACCACCCCAGGGCACACCACCGTCACCCTGATCTTGTCGGTTTCCTGGCGAAGGCCATCAGAGATCGCCCGGACGGCGTACTTGGTCGCGCAATACACGGCGGCGGTGGGGGAGACCGAGAGCCCGCCGATCGACGAGATGTTGATGACCTGACCATGCCCCTGCGCTTCCATGCCCGGGAGCACCGCGGCGATGCCGTGCAGTACGCCGCGCACGTTGACGTCCAGCATCCGGTTCCATTCCTCGACCTTCAGCGAACTCAGTGGCGACAGCGGCATTACCCCGGCATTGTTGATGATCACATCGACCTTGCCATGCTGCGCCTTGGCAAATTCGACGAAGGCGTGCATGGAGTCGAGGTCGGTCACGTCCAGTGCGCGGGCACTTGCCGAGCCGCCTTCGGCGCGGATTTCACTCACCAGCTGTTGCAGGCGATCGATACGGCGGGCGCCGAGTACCACGTGAGCGCCCTTGGCAGCGATCAGCCTGGCGGCGGCTTCACCGATGCCGCTGCTGGCGCCGGTGATCAGCACGACTTTGTCGTTGATGTTGGACATGTGCGTATCTCCTGTACATGAAGATTCAGGCGTCTGCAGGGAGAGCAGACGTTCCTGCTGGGTACGGAGAAAAGACTAAGGTTGAGAGGCGGTACGATGCGTGCCGAAACCTGCGCGACCTTTGCCTATTCGTGTCGGTGATCCGCACAGCCTCGTGCTGCGCGCCGGAACGGAAGGATCAGGCAACTCGACGGCAGTTTCGACCTAACGCAGGTGTTTTTCGCGGGGGACAATGGGTGCCTGGCCCTGACGACGCCGCCAGGTAGCCCTCATGGTCTGCCGTCACACCAAGACCGTGATACAACGCCGAATTCCAACATGCGAGAGCCCTTGAATGGCGCAGAACGATGCTTTTCTCCTGCAAACCACTGCCTTGTACCGTGGTGAACTCGTCCGCTCGCTGACCGAGCGCTTTACCGCTCCGGGCGTTTACGAAACCGCCATCGCGCCGCTGCACGTGATTCGAATGGATGCGCCGTCAGACATCATCCATACCGTGCACAAACCGGCGCTGTGCCTGATCGTGCAGGGGCAGAAAGAGGTGGGCCTGGGCGAGGACCGTTATCTATACGACCCCCTCAACTACCTGGTGGTGTCGGTGACGCTACCGGTGTCTGGTCGGGTGCTGACGGCCAGCGCGCAGGCGCCTTACCTGTGCATTCGCCTGGACTTCGAGCCGACCGAGCTTGCCCAGGTGATCGCCGATGCGCCGCCCGCGGGCGTACCGGATGAGCCCGAGCGCGGGTTATTTCTCGAACAGATCGATGTGTCGCTGCTGGAAACCATGTTGCGTCTGGTGCGGTTGCTGGAGTCGCCACGGGATATCGGCATGCTCGCGCCATTGGCACTGCGCGAACTGCACTACCGCTTGCTGCGAGGCGTGCATGGGCGTCGGCTGTACGAGCTGGCCATGGGCGACTCGCAGACCCGGCGCGTGAGCAAGGCCATCGACTGGTTGAACAACCACTACACCCAGCCGCTGCGCATCGAAGAGCTGGCGCGGATCGCGAACCTGGGGAGCTCGACCTTGCACCACCGTTTCAAGGCCGTCACCGCCATGAGCCCGTTGCAGTACCAGAAGCAATTGCGCCTGCAGGAGGCCCGGCGGCTGATGTTGGGGGAGGGGCTGGATGTGTCGAGCGCCTGTTACCGGGTCGGCTATGAAAGCCCGTCACAGTTCAGCCGCGAGTACAGCCGCCAGTTTGGGTGTGCGCCGTCTCGGGACATAAACCTGGCCCGGCGGCCCTCATGAAGATGCCACTGCGGGCCGAGCAGCGGGTGCCAGTGCTCGGCCTTGGCTTGTACGAAGCGATCGCCGGTCCATGCTCTGATCTGTCAAAGCAGGCGTTGCGTTACCCTTTGACCAATACGGCCACCACCGCATCGACAGAGTTCCTGAGCCCCGCCACCGTATCCTCCGGATCGCTGTCGACCACCACCCACCTGGCGCCTGCAGCCTCGATCACCTTGAGCACCTCTGGTTCAGGCTGACGATGGTGCAACACCAACGCCACATCCTGCGTCTTGAGGGTCTCTCCCAGCGCCTTCAGCGCTGCTTCGTCCCACTTGCCATCTGCCGGCAGTGCCTGCGAAACCACATCCAGGTTCAACCCGCTGGCCAGGTACCCCAAACGCTCCGACAGGCTCACCACGCTGAGGTTATCCGCCTCGGCCAGGCGCGTCTGGCTGCTGGACGTCAGCTCGAGCATCTGTCGCTTGAGCCCGGCCAGGTTGGCCTGGATCTTGTCCTTGTCGGCGGGGGACAGGCGCTCCAGGTCGTTGGCCACCACATCCGCCATGCGTCCGAGGTTGATCGGGTTCAACCAGGGATAGCTGGCGAAGGCATTGTCGCCATCCACCGCGATGCCGGGCAGGGCGCCATCGACCGGGCGTGCGGCATCGATCTCGACGATGCGGATGTTGCTGCGCCGCGCCATGGGATAGAGCGGGTCGTCATGCCAGATCGAGCGCACGCCGATCACCGCCGTGGCCTGCCGTGCATCCTTCTGCAGGCTCGCGCCACCACGTCCCTCGAAGTACGACGGCTGGCGGCTGGCCGGAAGGTTGGCCGGTGCCGCGCGCTTGAGCTGCACCGAGGTGCCGTCGAGCAAGGCGACAGCGAGGCTGTGGGTCACCGGCAGGGTGGTCAGTACTTGCGTGGCTGCGGCGCTGCTGGCGGGCTGTGCGGCCAGCGTCAGGGTGGGCGCGCCGGCCAGGACCAGGGCCAGGGTGAGGCGTTTGAGCGTGAGGTTCATGCCGGGTTTCCTTGCAGGCGGGGGACGAGGGCGCGGGCGAGGGCGGCGAGGGCGAAGCACACACCGGCCACCAGGATAATTGCAGCGCCGGAGGGCACGGGCAGGTCGAAGACGATCGGCAGCAGGATGCCGAGCAAGGTGCTGAGGGTGGCGATCAGCACCGAGGCGAAGAAGAAGCCCTTGAGCGACTGGCTGACCAGACGCGCGGCGGCGGCGGGGATCACCAGCAGCGCGCCGACCAGGATGGCGCCGATCACCTTCACCGAGGCCACGGTCACCAGGGTCACCAGCACCACGAACAGATAATCGAGGGTCTTCACCGCCACGCCGCGTACGGCCGCCAGCTGTGGGTTGAAGCTGGCGAGAATGATGCGGTTGTAAAGCGGCAGGGCCAGGGCCAGCACCAGTACGGCGACGATACCGAGCACCAGCAGGTCGTGAGGGCTGACGGTGAGCACCGAGCCGAACAGCACGTTCTCGAGGATGTGCACGTTGATCTTGCCGGCCAGCATCAGCAGCAGGCTGGCACCCAGGGCCAGCGAGACGGAGAGGAACACGCCGATCAGGGTGTCTGGTGAAAGGCCCGTGCGGTTGCGCAGGAAGTTCAGCAGGATGCCGAACAGCAGGCAGTAGCCGAACAGGCTGCCGTAGGGCCCGGTATAGGGCTCGCCGAGCAGGATGCCGATGGCCACGCCCGTGAGGGCGGCGTGGCCGACGGCCTCGGAGAAGAAGGCAAAGCGCTTGACCACGACCAGGGTGCCGAGCCCGCCCAGCACCGGGCCGATCATCAGGCCGGCGATCAGGGCGTTGATCACGAACCCATAGGCCAGGGCCTCGGGCAGGTAGCCAGCGGTGGCCCATTGCTGGACCAGTTGGCGGAAGGCTTCATAACTCATCAGGCAAGGCTCTCGCTGCGCGGGTGGACGGAGAACAGCCCGAGCAGGCGCTCCGGGGTCAGGGCCTGTGCGGGCGGGGCGTCGAACAGCAGCTTGCGGCTCAGCCCGGTGACGCGGTCGGCCAGACGCAGTACCGCTTCAAGGTCGTGCTCGATCCACAGCACCGTGGTGCCGGCCTGGCGCCAGCCGTGCAGCAGTTGCTCGAACACCTGGATACCGGCTTCATCCAGCGCCGACATGGGTTCGTCCAGCACCAGCAGTTGCGGCTCGGGGATCAGCCCCTGGGCCAGCAGCACACGCTGGCGCTCGCCGCCGGACAGCGCGCCCATGCGCCGCTTGCGCTTGTCGAGCATGCCGACCTTGGCCAGGGCGGCGTCGATGTCGGGTCGCACGCGGCGCGACAGCCCGAGGAACGCCGGGCGCTGCTGGCACATGGCGGCCATGAAGTCGTCGACGGTCATCGGCAGGCCACGGTCGAACTCCAGCGCCTGGGGCACATAGCCGATCACCTCGCGTTCGCTGGGCCAGTGCAGGGTCAACTGGCCCTGGTGCGGCATCTGCCCGAGCAGGGTCTTGATCAGCGAGCTCTTGCCGCCACCGTTGGGGCCGACGATGGCATGCACGCTGCCGGCGGCAACGCTGAAGCTCACCTGCTCGAGGATGCGCGTGCGCCCAAGGGTGAGGTCGATGCCGGCGAAGTCGATGCGCGGGCCTTGGGCGCTGACCAGGTTGGCCGCGGCGGTCATGCGCGGTTCTCCTGGATGGCCTTGACCACGGTCTCGAGGTTGCGCTTCATCTCCACCTCGTACTTGTCGGCGGTGTATTCGCCGTAGGAGATGTGGGTCAGCGGATAGATCTTCACCCCGGATTCGCGCTCGATGGTTTCGACGTAGGCGGAGGGAAAGTCCATTTCCGAGAAGATCACCTTCACATCCAGAGCCTTGAGCTGGTCGATGGTCTTCTTCAACTGCGCCGGGCTCGGCTCGATGCCATGAGCCGGCTCGACCACGGCGGTGACCTCCAGGCCGAAGTCGCGCACCAGGTAGTCGTAGGCGGCGTGGATGGTCGCCACGCGAAACTCCGCGCCCGGTGCCTCGGTGACCTTGGCCAGGGCTTCGGCACGCAGCACGCGCAGGCGCTTGGCATAGGCGCGGGCGTTCTGGGTGTAGAACTTGGCGTTGTCCGGGTCGAGCTTGCCCAGCTCGCGGGCAATGTTGTTGACCTGGGCGATGCTGGCGCTGATCGACAGGAAGGTGTGCGGGTTGACCACCTTGCCGGCGCCGCGCGCGGCGATGCCGGTGGCGGCCAGCAGCGGGACGTTCTGGTTGGACTCGATGGTCTTGATGTCGGGTTTTTCGCTGGCGGCGATCATGCGATCGGCGAAGTCGTCGTGGCCGATACCGTTGAGCACGATCACGTCCAGGGTGCCGATGCGCTTGATGTCTTCGGCGCGCGGCTCATAGGCATGCGGGTTGAAGCCTGCGGGAATCAGCGGCACCACTTCGGCCTTGTCGCCGACGATATTGCTCACATAGCTGTAGTAGGGGTGCAGGGTGATGCCGATGCGCAGCGGTTTGCCGCTGTCGGCCAGGGCCAGTGCCGGGAGCAGGCAGGCCAGGAGAAAGGCGAGGGCGGAGCGGAGCATGGCGCGGTCCTTGGGTTCAGTGACGGTGTTCGCGGGTGACCCCGGCGTCGTAGTGGCTGACGATTTCCTGCCAGCCGGCGGCGATCAGCGCGGCCTGGCCAAGATCGTCGGGGGCCCGGGTGCTGCGGTCGCGGCGTAGCCACACCTGGGCCGGTGTGGTGTCGGCCTGCGGCAGGATCAGCAGGAAGCTGCCGGCAACGTCGGCGTCCTGGCTCGAGCCCAGGTAGGCGCCACTGGCCAGCCACTGCCACTGATGGCGGCCCCGGCTGGCACTGCTGGTGTCATCGACGAAGGGCGGCAGCGCATCATCGGCCAGTGCCTGCACAGCGGGCGCCTGGCCGTTTTCCTGGCGCAGCGCGAGGATTTCCTCGGTGGCCACGTGCAGGTCGGTGTAGACGCCCTGTTCGGCGTCGTTGAGGTCACGGCGAGCGTCGATCTGGTGGCTGGCGATGGTCTGTTCGTCGACCCGTTCACCACGCAGCCCGACCACGGTCGCGGCGACGGCGGCGATCAACAGAGCAGCCAGCAGTACATAGAGGGTTTCATGCCCGGCGCCGGCCGGGCGGATGACCTGGGCGCGGCTCATGGCGCGCCTATATCGGCATGGTCGACTTCCACCACGTGGCCGGGGCCTGCGTCGAACAGCACGTAGAACTCGCCGTCGGGGCGCTTGAAGGTGAGGGTCGAGTCGTCGCCGAGCTTGCCGCCGACCAGCACTTGCTCGTCGTAGCCGATCACATCCAGCGTCACGCCCGGCGCGCCGCTACCGTCGGAGAAGCCGCCGGTGCACGTGATCTGATCGCCCGCCACCGATACGCAGTCGCACATCGGGTTGTGCGCCAATGCCGGCAGGGCGGTGAAGGTCAGCAGGGGCAGGGCAAGCCTGCGCAACAGGTGTTTCATCATTTGCCTCCTTGTTTCTCGAGCCAGGCGACGGTGGCTGGCGATGCCTTGGCCAGCGGTACGGATGCCTGGTGCATGCTGCCGTCCCAGCCTTCGATGGTGATCCAGATCTCGGCGTCTGGGCGGGTGCGGGGCGGGATCGGCAGCGAGGTGCTCATGCGGTAGGGCGAGCCGAAGAAGATCGAGCCGGCGGCGCGCAGGTTGCGCGGCTTGCCGATGCGCAGGTAGATGGCCTTCGCGCCCTCGGTGCATGTCTGGCAGAGCGCGGCGTTGAACACCTTGAAGTGTCCGGCCGGGCCGTCGGCGCGTGGCGCTTCGTCACGCAACTCGGCCAGGTCCAGGCGCCAGCGGTCGACCTGGATATCCTTGACTACGTTGGCACCCAGGCCGCTGTCGCCGCGGAACAGGCTGGCATCGGCGAAGTACTTGGGCATGAAGCCCAGCGGGATGAGGATCAGCAGGATGTTGAAGTGGAAGCGCCATTTCAGCCACCACTGCTTCAGGCCGCTGGGCGGCAGGGTTTGAGTCTGGGTCTGGCTCATGGCTGGGCCTCCACGGGGGTGTCTTCATGCCTGCGCACGCGTGCCGGGCGCTCGCTGCGCTTGAGCGCTGCGGCGGTCGCTTGGGCAGTGCGCTTGGTCCAGATCAGCAGGCCACTGAGCACCATCAGGGTGAGTACCAGGCCGAAGAAGAACCAGATCAGCTTGATCGGCAGGCCACCGAAGTCACCGGTGTGCAGCGGGCGCATGGATTCGGTGACGAACTCCAGGGTCGAGCGGTCGCCGAGCAGGAACTGGCTGTCGACGTTGCGGGTGTACGGGTTGACCTCGGCGGTCTGGAACATCAACGGGTACCAGCCACGCCCGCCCATGCTGATATGGCTGTAGGCGGTGGCGGGCAGGGTGATGAAGCTGATATCCAGGCCGGGGATGGCCTCCTGGGCGATGCGGGCGGCCTCGTCCAGGTCGATACGCGGCACCGGATTGCCGTCGGGGCTCTGTGGCACCTGTTCGCGAGCGATGACCGGCACGATCGGCTCGGTGGAAATGGTGACGTGGTTGTCGCCGAGAATGGCCTGGATCAGGAACCAGGTGCCGGTGATCGAAATCACCGCGATGAACCAGATCGACCACACCCCGGCCAGGCGGTGCAGGTCACCCCAGAAGATCCGCGAGCCGTGCTGTGTGCGTACCGGCTTGAAGAACCCGCGCCAGAATTTCTTGTACACCACGAGCCCTGTGACCAGCGAAGCGAGCATCGGCAGGCCAAGCAACGACACCAGGTACCAGCCCCAGCTATAGCCGTTGGTGAACGGCACCAGCCACCAGCCGTGCAGCGCGCGGGTGAAGGCCTGGAAGTTGAAGTCGGGGGTCTTGCCCTGGATGGCGCCGGTGTAGGGGTTGACGTAGAGCGTCGGCGACGTGCCGTCGGGGTAGGTGACTGCCGCTTCGAGGGCGAAGTGCGAGCCATCCGGCTGGCTGATGAAGCGCACCGCCATGTCCGGTTCGGCCTTGTTCAGCGCACTCAAGACCTGCTGGAAGCTCAGCCGCTCGGCGTTGTCGTCCGGTTGGCTGGCACGCACGTCGGGGTTCGCCAGCCAGACGATCTCCTGGCTGACCACCGCAAGCATGCCGGTGAAGCAGACGATCAGGACAAAGAACCAGATCGGCAGGGCAAGCCAACTGTGCACCAGAAACCACAGTTTGGACTTGGATTTTTTAATTTGTCGGGCCATCAGTCGTTCTTCTGAGGAAAATTGCGGTCGAGTTTCGTCTCAACCTTGAAGGCTGCAATTAATAGGACGAATGAGAATCAAAAACCTGAAGCCTCAAATGCAAGCAAATGTTTCAATCCCCCCCCTCCCGCTCTTGCTGTTGCCCTTGCCCTTGCTTCTAAGCGCGCGATACCCCAGTCACCACCCATCGCGACCTCAGGAGGCCGAGCAGAGGCGTCTGTAGGGCCCTGGCGCGCAGCGCCCTTCGGCGTCCCGCCGAAGTCGCGAGAAGTAGACTTGCGCAGCAAGTCGGAGTCCGCGAAGGCCCGGAAGGCGCCGGCGCGAGGGAACCCCGGAGCGCAGCGCAGGGGCCGTATGTGGGAGCAGGCGGTTTTTGCCTACTTTTTTCCAAGAAAAAAAGTAGGTCGCCGTAAGGGCGAAAAGGTGACTCCACGTCGCCCCCAAATCGAATATTCACGCGCCTCGAGCACCACCCAGCGCCCCCCAAAACCTAACTTTTTGCAAGATGTATCCGTTTCGTAGGGATAGCCGGGCCCCGCCCGATACCCCACTCGTACGGAAGCAATCTGATGAATGCCGAGAAGTCCCTGCAACTGGCCCGCCGTTTCATTGAACTGCCGCTGGAAAAGCGCCGCGTGTTCCTCGAGACCCTGGCCAAGGAGGGCATCGACTTTTCCCAGTTCCCCATCCCCGCCGGTGTCGAGGCCCCAGACCGCCAGGCGCTGTCCTACGCCCAGCAACGCATGTGGGTGCTCTGGCAGATGGACCCCCAGAGCGGCGCCTACAACCTCCCAGGCGCCGTACGCCTGCTAGGTCAACTGGACGCCGCCGCCCTGGAGCAGACCTTCGCCACCGTACTGGCCCGTCACCAAAGCCTGACGACCGTCTTCGAACCCCAGGCCGATGATCGCCTGGAGCAGGCCCATCGCCCGCTCACCCGCGTGAACATCGAGCGCGTCGACCTGCGCAACCTCGCCGCCGACCAGCGTGAGGCACAGGTCCGTGTCGAAGCCGAGACCGAGTCGCTACGCCCGTTCGACCTGGCGCAAGGACCACTGCTGCGGGTGCGCCTGCTGCACCTCGATGCGCAGGAGCACGTACTGCTGCTGACCCTGCACCACATCGTTTCCGACGGCTGGTCGATGAATGTGCTGATCGATGAGTTCAGCCGCGCCTATGACGCCTTTGCTGCAGGCCAGGCACCGCAGTTGCCAGCACTGCCCATCCAGTACGTCGACTACGCCCTGTGGCAGCGCCGCTGGCTCGAAGCGGGCGAGATGGAGCGCCAGTTGCAGTACTGGCAGGCCC
Source organism: Pseudomonas sp. NBRC 111143 (assembly GCF_001320965.1). Classification (NCBI taxonomy): domain Bacteria; kingdom Pseudomonadati; phylum Pseudomonadota; class Gammaproteobacteria; order Pseudomonadales; family Pseudomonadaceae; genus Pseudomonas; species Pseudomonas sp. NBRC 111143. The sequence goes on from NZ_BCBT01000022.1 coordinate 28,701, forward strand.
AGCTGGGCGAGGAGCAGCCGGTGCTGGAGCTGCCGCTGGACCACGCCCGCCCGGCCACCCCCAGCTTCAGCGGCAGCCGCCAGTCATTCCCGCTCGACGCGGCACTGACCGAGCAGGTGCGCGGTTTTGCCCGCCAGCACAACCTGTCGCTGTTCATGGTCCTGCTCGCCAGCTTCGGCATGCTGCTGCAACGCTACACCGGCCAATGCGACCTGCGCATCGGCAGCCCGGTGGCCAACCGCAACCGCGCCGAGGTCGAAGGGCTGATCGGGCTGTTCGTCAACACCCAGGTACTGCGCCTGCAGCCACAAGCGCAACAGGATGTGCTGGCCTATCTGCAAGCGGTACGTCAGACCGTGCTGGGCGCCCAGGCGCACCAGGACCTGCCGTTCGAGCGCCTGGTCGAGGCGCTCAAGGTCGAGCGCAGCCTCAGCCACGCACCGCTGTTCCAGGTGATGTACAACCACCAGCCGCAGGTCGCCGACCTGACCACCGTCACCCTGGCGTCCGGCCTGCAACTGGCGCCGCTGCAATGGCGCAGCCGCACCACCCAGTTCGACCTCAGCCTCGACACCTACGAGCAAGGTGGGGTGCTGCACGCAGCCTTCACCTATGCCAGCGACCTGTTCGATGCCGCCACCATCGAGCGCATGGCCCGGCACTGGCAGGCCCTGCTGCGGGGCCTGGTCGAGCAGCCACAGCAAGCGCTGTGGCAGGTGCCGATGCTCGATGACGCCAGCCTTGCCACCGTGCTTCAGGACTGGAACGCCACCGCCCGTGACTACCCGCTCGAACGCCCGGTGCACCAGCTGTTCGAAGACCAGGCACGCCGCGCGCCACAGGCCCCGGCCCTGGTGTTTGGCGAGCACGCGCTCAGCTACGCCCAGCTCGACGCCCGCGCCAACCAGTTGGCCCACTACCTGCGCGCCCAAGGCGCCCGGGGCGACAGCCTGGTCGGCATCAGCGTGCAGCGCAGCGTCGAAATGGTGGTGGGGCTGCTGGGCATCCTCAAGGCCGGTGCTGCCTATGTGCCGCTGGATCCGGAGTACCCCGCAGAACGCCTGGCCTACATGATCGAGGACAGTGGCATCGACCTGCTGCTGACCCAGCAGGCACTGCTCGACAGCCTGCCGCTGCCCCAGGGCGTGCAGTGCGTGGCGCTCGACCGGTTGCCGTTGGACGAGCAGCCCACCAGTGCCCCGAGGGTGGATATCGACCCCGAGCAACTGGCCTACGTCATCTACACCTCCGGCTCCACCGGGCGGCCGAAGGGCGCCGGCAACAGCCACCGCGCCCTGGCCAACCGCCTGCACTGGATGCAGGAGGCCTACGCCATCGGCGCCGACGACACCGTGCTGCAGAAGACGCCCTTCAGTTTCGACGTGTCGGTGTGGGAGTTCTTCTGGCCGCTGATGACTGGCGCGCGCCTGGCAGTGGCCGCGCCGGGTGAACATCGCGACCCGGCGCGCTTGATCGAGACCATTCGCCGCTTCCAGGTCAGCACCCTGCATTTCGTGCCTTCGATGCTCCAGGCGTTCATCCACGAGCCGGGTGTCGAAGCCTGCAGCAGCCTGCGCCGTATCGTCTGCAGCGGTGAGGCCCTGCCGGTGGATGCCCAAGTGCAGGTGTTCGCCCGCCTGCCGGGCGCAGCCCTCTACAACCTGTATGGCCCGACCGAGGCAGCCATCGACGTTACCCATTGGACCTGCCGCGACGAAGGCCGCGACAGCGTACCGATCGGCCTGCCGATCGCCAACCTGCGCACCTACGTGCTCGACGCCGGCCTCGAGCCGGTCGCCCCCGGTGTTTCCGGCGAGCTTTATCTGGGGGGTGTCGGCCTGGCCCGAGGCTACCACCGCCGCCCGAGCCTGACGGCCGAGCGCTTCGTCGCCGATCCTTTCGTGGCTGGCCAGCGCCTGTACCGCACCGGCGACCGTGTGCGCCAGCGCAACGATGGCGTGATCGAATACCTCGGCCGCTTCGACCATCAGGTGAAGATTCGCGGCCTGCGCATCGAGCTGGGCGAGATCGAGGCGCGCCTGGCCCAGCATGAGTGGGTGCGTGAGGCCGTGGTGCTGGCGTTGGACGGCAAGCAGCTGGTGGCCTACCTGGTGCTCAACGAACAGCCCGATGGCTGGCAGCAGGGGCTCAAGGACTGGCTGTTGCAGGCGCTGCCCGAGTTCATGGTGCCCACCCACCTGATGCCGCTCGAGCGCCTGCCGCTGACGCCTAACGGCAAGCTCGACCGCAAGGCGCTGCCGCAGCCCGATGCGGCGCCACGCGGCGCCTACGTGGCCGCGCAAACGCCGGTGCAGCAGATCCTCGCGCAGGTCTGGAGCGAGGTGCTCGGGGTCGAACAGGTCGGCCTGGACGACAACTTCTTCGAACTGGGCGGCGACTCGATCATCGCCATCCAGGTGGTCAGTCGCGCCCGGCGCCAAGGCTTGCAGTTCAGCCCGCGTGACCTGTTCCAGTTCCAGACCCTGCGCGGCCTGGCTGGCGCTGCCGGGCGTGCGACGCAGGTGCAGGCCGAGCAGGGCGCGGTGCAGGGCCCGGCGCTGCTGACCCCCATCCAGCGCGCCTTCTTCGAGCAGGCGGTGCCTGCACGGGCGCACTGGAACCAGTCGCTGCTGCTGACCCCACGCCAGGCTCTGGATGGCACTCGCCTGCAGCAGGCGCTGGTGCGTCTGGTCGAGCAACATGACGCCTTGCGCCTGCGCTTCCAGTTGCGCGATGGCCACTGGCAGGCCGAGCACGGTGCGCTGCCTGCCGGGCTGCTGTGCGAGGAGACGGCCGCCGATGCCCAGGCGCTGGCGGCGCTCTGCGACGCCACCCAGCGCAGCCTCGACCTGGCCGACGGGCCGCTGCTGCGCGCGGTACTGGTGCAAATGGCCGATGGCAGCCAGCGCGTGCTGCTGGTGATCCACCACCTGGTGGTCGACGGCGTGTCCTGGCGCGTACTGCTCGAAGACTTGCAGCACGCCTACACACAACAGGCGCTGCCCGCCAAGACCAGCGCCTGGCAGGCCTGGGCCGCGCGGCTGCCTGCCCTGGCCGCGCAGCAGGCCGGCGAGCTGGACTACTGGCGCGCCCAGCGTGTCGAGCATGACCTGCCGTGCGACATGCCCCAGGGCGCCGCGCTCAACCGCCATGGCCGCACCCTGGAAACGCGCCTGGACGCCGAGCTGACCCGTCAGTTGCTGCACGTTGCCCCGGCCGCCTACCGCACACAGATCAACGACCTGCTGCTGACCGCGCTGGCCCGGGTGGTCGCGCGCTGGAGCGCGCAGCAAGCGGTGCTGGTGCAGCTGGAAGGGCATGGTCGCGAAGAGGTGTTCGAGGATGTCGACCTGTCGCGCACCGTGGGCTGGTTCACCACGCTGTTCCCCGTGCGCCTGAGCGTCAGTGACGATGTGGGCGCCTCGATCAAGGCGGTCAAGGAGCAGTTGCGCGCGGTGCCGGGCAAGGGGCTGGGCTACGGCCTGCTGCGCTACCTGGGCGATGAGGCCCAGCGCCAGGCGCTCGGCCAGGTCACGCCTGCGCGCATCACCTTCAACTACCTGGGGCAGTTCGACCAGCAGTTCGATGCCCAGGCCCTCTGGGCGCCCGCCACCGAGCGCAGCGGCCAGGCCCAGGATCCCGAGGCCCCCTTGGCCAACTGGCTGACCCTGGAAAGCCAGGTCTATGCCGGCGAGCTGTCGCTGCGCTGGGGCTACAGCGGCCAGATGTACCATGACGCCACCATCGAAGGCCTGGCCCAGGCCTACAGCGACGAGCTGGCGCAACTGATCGCCCACTGCCTGCAAACCCCGGCCGGCCAGGCGACGCCGTCCGACTTCCCGCTCGCACGCATCGACCAGGCCCAGCTCGATGCGCTGCCGGTCGCTGCCAGCGCTATCGAAGCGCTCTATCCGCTGTCGCCGATGCAGCAGGGCATGTTCTTCCACGCCCAGTACGAGCCCGAGGCCGGTGCCTACATCAACCAGCTGCGCCTGGATATCCAGGGGCTGGAGCCCGCGCGCTTGCGTCAGGCCTGGAGCGAGGCCATGGCGCGCCACGAGATCCTGCGCGCCAGCGTGCATTGGGAAAGCTTGAGCGAGGCGCAGCTGTTGGTGCAGCGCCATCTCGACCTGCCGCTGCAGGTGCTGGAGGGCGTGCACGACCTCGATGCCCTGGCCGCCGCCGAACGCCTTCGCGGCTTCGATCTGCGCCAGGCACCGCTGTTCCGCCTGCAACTGGTGGCGCAGCAGGGCGGTTGTTGGCACCTGATCTACACCAGCCATCACATCCTCATGGATGGCTGGAGCAATGCCAGCCTGCTGGCTCAGGTAATCCAGACCTACGCCGGGCAACCGGTGGCTGCCGCCAGCGGGCGTTTAAGCGACTACCTGGGCTGGTTGCAACGCCAGCCCGTGGACGCCGGCGAGCGCTTCTGGAAGGCCGCATTGGCGCCGTTGCAGGGGCCGACCTTGCTGGCCTCGGCGTTGCGTCGGGCGCAAGGGCAGGGCAGTGGCGAGCGCTTGCATGTATTCGACGGTGCCTTCGCCGAGCGCCTGGGGCAGTTCGCCCGCCAGCGCAAAGTCACCCTCAACACCCTGTTCCAGGCGGCCTGGGGCCTGGTATTGCAACGTCACACCGGCCAGGCCTGCGTGGCGTTCGGCGCAACCGTCAGTGGGCGTTCGGCGCCATTGCCGGGGATCGAGGAGCAGTTGGGGTTGTTCATCAATACCCTGCCGGTCCTGTACAGCGCAGCACCTGGCCAGTCGGTCGGCGAGGCGCTGGAAACGCTGCAGGCGTTCAACCTCGACCTGCGCGAGTTCGAGCATGTGCCGCTGTACAAGGTCCAGGGCTGGGCCGGCCAACAGGGCGGCGTGCTGTTCGACACCTTGATGGTGTTCGAGAACTTCCCGGTGGCCGAGGCCCTGCGTGACGGCGCGCCGGCCGGGTTGCAGGTGGGCGCGCTGCGCAATCACGAGCGCACCCATTACCCGTTGACCCTTGGCATCGAGCTGGGTGCGCGATTGAGCGTGGAGTTCGCCTACGACCTGGCACACTTCGATGCTGCGCAGGTCGAGCAGTTGTGCGCCGCTTTCTGCCAGGCGCTCGAGCAGATGATCGAGCAGCCCTCGGCTGCGCTGGGCAGCCTGCGCCTGCTGGATGACAACGCGCAGCAGGCGGTGTTGGCGCACAGCCAGGGCGAAGCGATCGACCTGTCTGCCACACCGCTGGTGCACCAGCGCATCGCCGCCCAGGCCGCGCGCAGCCCCGACGCCCTGGCCGTGTCGTGCGAGGGCCATTCGCTCAGCCATGGCCAACTCAATCGCCAGGCCAACCGCCTGGCGCACCTGCTCATCGCCCAGGGCATGGGCCCGGGCAAACGTATCGGCCTGGCCCTGCGCCGCAGCCCGCAACTGATCGTCAGCCTGCTGGCCGTGCTCAAGAGTGGCGCAGCCTACGTGCCGCTCGACCCGGCCTACCCGGATGAGCGCCTGCGCTACATGATCGAAGACAGCCAGCTCGACTTGCTGCTGTGCGACGACGGCCTGTTGCAGGGCCTGAGCCTGCCACCCGAGGTGCCGCGCCTGGTGACCGGCGAGCTGGCGCTGGAGGTGCAGCCCGAGCATGACCCGCTCGTGCAGCCTCACGCCCAGGACCTGGCGTACGTGATCTACACCTCCGGTTCCACCGGCCGGCCCAAGGGCGTCGCCATCAGCCATGCCGCCCTGCGCGAGTTCTGCCAGAGCGGCGCGCAGTATTCGCACCTGGGCGCCAACGACCGCGTGCTGCAGTTCGCCACCTTCAGCTTCGACGGCTTCGTCGAGCAGTGCTATCCACCCCTGGCCCTGGGGGCGGCGCTGGTGATGCGGGGCGAGGCGTTGTGGGATGTGCAGCAGTTGGCCGAGCACATCGTGCAGCACGAGGTCACCTTGGCCGACTTGCCAGCGGCCTACTGGTACCTGCTGGCCAAAGAGTGCGCCGCGCAGCCGGGCCGCGGCCTGGGCGCACTGCGCCAGGTGCACGTCGGCGGCGAGGCGATGTCGGTGGAAGGGCTGCGCCTGTGGCACGCCGCGGGCCTTGGCGAGGTCGCGCTGATCAACACCTATGGCCCGACCGAGGCCACCGTGGTCTCGAGCGTGCATGCCTGCCGCCTGGGCGATGCCAGCGACAGCCACGGCGTGCCGATTGGCCGGGCCATTGCTGGCCGCGCCCTCTACGTGCTCGACGGCGCTGGCGAGCTGTTGCCGGCCGGCGCGGTCGGTGAGCTGTGCATCGCCGCCCCGGCCTGTCTGGCCCAGCAGTATTACCAGCGTCCGGGCCTGACGGCCGAACGCTTCCTGCCCGACCCGTTCGCCCCCGAGCCGGGCGCACGGCTTTATCGCAGTGGCGACCTGGCCTGCTACAACGCCGAAGGGGCACTGGAGTATGTCGGGCGAATCGATCACCAGGTGAAGATTCGCGGCATGCGCATCGAAATGGGCGAGATCGAAGCCTGCCTGCAGGCCCAGCCGGGGGTGCGCGCTGCTGCGCTGATCGCCCAGGCGACTGGCCAGGGTGCGCAGTTGGTGGCCTTCGTCGTGCCGGTTGCCAGCGAGGCAGTGCAGGGCGATGCGCGCACGGCCTTCGTCGCCGCGCTGCGCGACGCGTTGCGCCAGTCGCTGCCGGAGTTCATGGTGCCGGCCCATCTCGTGGTGTTGGAGCAATTGCCGCTGAACAACAACGGCAAGCTCGACCGCGCAGCTTTGCCACTGCCCGAGGCGGACGCGAGCAGCGCCGCCTATATCGCCCCGCGCAATGCCTTGCAGGCGGCGCTGGCGGACATCTGGGCCCAGGTGCTGGAGGTGCCGCAGATCGGCCTGGCCGACCATTTCTTCGAGCGTGGCGGGCATTCGCTGCTGGCCATGCAGGTGGTGGTGCGCATTCGCCAGCAGTTGCAGCGCGAGGTGCCGGTGCGGGTGCTGTTCCAGGCGCCGGTGCTTGAGGCGTTCGCCGAGGCCTGCCAGGCCCAGGCCGCTGAGGCGGGGCCTGCGTTGGTCAGTGTGGGCCATGACCGGCCGCTGGCGTTGTCGTACGCCCAGGAGCGCCAGTGGTTCCTGTGGCAACTGGAGCCGCACAGTGCGTCCTATCACATTCCGGCGGCGCTGCGCCTGCGCGGCGTGCTCGATCGCGACGCCCTGGCGCGCAGCGTGCAGGACCTGGTGGATCGCCATGCCTCGCTGCGTACCGCGTTCGTCGAAGAGGACGGCGAGGTCCGTCAGGTCATCGCCCCGGCGCTGACCTTCGCGATCGACTACCAGGCCATGGAGGCGCAGGCTGACGAGGCGGCCATCCGCCGCGAAGTGCAATGCGAAATCCGCCGTCCGTTCGACCTGTTCCAGGCGCCGTTGCTGCGGGTTCGCGTGCTGGTGCTGGGCGAACGGGACCATGTGTTGGTGATGACCCAGCACCACATCGTCTCCGACGGCTGGTCGATGCAACTGCTGGTCGAGCAGTGGCAGGCGCGTTACCTCGCCCATTGCCGTGGCGAGGTCGCGGCAGTCGAGCCCCTGGCCTTGCAGTACGCCGACTTCGCCCAGTGGCAGCGCCAATGGCTGGAGGCGGGCGAGGGCGCTCGGCAACTGGCCTACTGGCGCGAGCAACTGGGCGACGAACAGCCTGTGCTGGAGCTGCCGTTCGACCGCCCGCGGCCTGCCGAGCAGAGCCAGCGCGGCGCGCGCCTCGACCTGAGCCTGGCCGAGCCGCTGGTGGCAGCGCTGCGCGAGCAGGCCAGCGCCCAGGGCGTGACCCTGTTCGTCTACCTGTTGGCCTCGTTCCAGGCCTTGCTGCACCGCTACAGCGGCCAGTCCGATATCCGCGTCGGCGTACCGGTGGCCAACCGCACCCGGGCCGAGACCGAGTCGATGGTCGGCTTCTTCGTCAACACCCAGGTGCTGCGGGCCCAGGTCGACGGCGCGGCCGGTTTCGATCAACTGCTGCAACAGGTACGCCAGGCCGTGCTCGGCGCCCAGGCCCACCAGGACCTGCCGTTCGAGCAACTGGTCGACGCCCTGCAGCCCCAGCGCAGCCTGAGCTACAGCCCGCTGTTCCAGGTCATGCACAACCATCAGGTGACGCCTGCCACCGCGACCTCCCTGCAAGGCCTGAAGCTCGAACCGCTCAGCTGGGACAGCGGCACCGCGCAGTTCGACCTGAGCCTGGACACCACCGAGGTCGAGGCACGCATCGAGGTGTCGCTGACCTACGCCACCGACCTGTTCGACCACGCCACCATCGAGCGTCTGGCCGACCATTGGCAGCACCTGCTGCAGGCCGTGGTGCACGACCCGCAGTGCCCGGTGGCGCGGCTGCCGCTGCTGGCTGCCGATGAACAGCAGCGCATGCTTGAGGCGTGGAATTCGGCAGCGCTGCCGCCTGCGACCCACGCCAGCCTGCACGGTCTGATCCAGGCCCGCGCCGCGCAGGCCCCCGAGGCCCTGGCGCTGATCTGCGGCGAGCGCGAGCTGAGCTACCGCGAGCTCGACACGCAGGCCAACCGCCTGGCCCATCGCCTGCGCGCCTTGGGTGTCGGTCCGGAAGTGCGGGTGGGCGTGGCACTGCCGCGCAGCGCCGAACTGGTGGTGGCCTTGCTGGCGGTGCTCAAGGCCGGTGGCGCCTATGTGCCGCTGGACCTGGCCTACCCGCGCGAGCGCCTGGCGCACATGCTCGGCGACAGCCAGGCACACCTGCTGCTGACCCAGGCCGATCAGGCCGCGCAATTGGCGTCGGTGATCAGCGAAGGCCAGTCACTGCTGTTGCTCGACGACGACCCGCAGTTGGCGCTGCAACCGACCCATGCGCCGGTCCAGCATGACGATGCCGAGCACCTGGCATACGTGATCTACACCTCCGGCTCCACCGGCCTGCCCAAGGGCGTGGCGATCACCCATGGCAATGCCGTGGCGCTGGTGCGCTGGGCCCAGGGGCTGTACAGCCAGGACGACCTGCAAGGCGTGCTGGCGAGCACCTCGATCTGCTTCGACCTGTCGGTCTGGGAGCTGTTCGTGACCCTGGCCGGCGGCGGTCATTTCATCCTCGCCGACAACGCCCTGGCGCTGCCGGAGCTGCCCGCGCGCGAGCGCGTGACCCTTATCAACACCGTGCCGTCGGCGATTGCCGCGCTGCTGCAGGCCGGGGCGATTCCGCCCAGTGTGCGCACCATCAACCTGGCGGGCGAACCGCTGAAACAGTCGCTGGTGGATGCGCTGTATGCGCTGCCGGGTATCGAGCGCGTGCACGACCTCTACGGGCCGTCCGAAGACACGACCTATTCGACCTGCGTGCTGCGCCAGGCCAACGGCCGGGCCAGCATTGGCCGGCCGCTGCCGGGCACCGCCGCCTATGTGCTGGATGGCCACCTGCAGCCGCAGCCGGTGGGTGTGGCGGGCGAGCTGTACTTGGCCGGCGAGGGCCTGGCGCGCGGTTACCTGCGCCGGCCAGGGCTGAGTGCCGAGCGCTTCGTCGCCGACCCGTTCACCGGTGAAGGCGGGCGCATGTACCGCACCGGCGACCTGGTGCGTTACCGCGAAGACGCGTCGATCGAATACCTGGGGCGTATCGACCATCAGGTCAAGGTGCGCGGTTTCCGTATCGAGCTGGGTGAGATCGAGGCACGCCTGCTGGCGCACCCCGAGGTGCGTGAGGTGGCGGTGGTCGCCCGTCAGGGCGAACTGGGTACGCAATTGGTCGGCTATGTCGCTGCTGCGGCATTGCTCGATGATGCCGAGCCGCTCAAGGCCTGGCTCAAGCAGACCCTGCCGGACTACATGGTGCCGACCCACTGGCTGTTCCTCGAACGTCTGCCACTGACCCCCAACGGCAAGCTCGACCGCAAGGCGCTGCCCGCGCCGCAGGCCACTGCACCGGCGCGCCAGGTAGCACCGCGCAGCGTGCTGGAAAAACGCCTGGTGGCGATCTGGGAGGAAGTCTTGAAGGTTTCGCCGATTGGCGTGACCGACAACTTCTTCGAGCTGGGCGGCGATTCGATCATCTCGATCCAGGTGGTCAGCCGGGCGCGTCAGGCCGGTATCCGCTTCACGCCCAAGGCGCTGTTCCAGCACCAGACCGTTCAAGGGCTGGCGACCGTGGCCCAGGAAGGCGAAGGTGCGCAACTGATCGAGCAGGGCCCGTTGATTGGCGAGATGCCGCTCTTGCCTATCCAGCAGGCGTTCTTCGACACCGACATCCCCGAGCGTCACCACTGGAACCAGTCGGTGCTGCTCAAGCCGGCCCAGCCGCTGCATGCGGGTTACCTTGAGCAGGCATTGCAGGCACTGGTTGCACACCACGATGCGCTGCGCCTGAGTTTCACCGAAAGCGAGACCGGCTGGCAGGCGCATTACCGTCCGCTTGGCGAGCAGCCGACCGAGCTGCTGTGGCAGCGCACCCTGAACACTGCCGACGAACTGGAAGCCCTGGCCGAATCGGCCCAGCGCAGCTTGTCGCTGGGCAATGGCCCACTGCTGCGCGCCGTGCTGGCCGATCTGCCGGACGGCAGCCAGCGCCTGTTGCTGGTGATCCACCACCTGGCGGTGGATGGGGTGTCGTGGCGCATCCTGTTCGAAGACCTGCAACTGGCCTTCGAGCAACTGAGCAGCGGCAAGCCCCTGGCTCTGCCCGGCAAGACCAGCTCGCAGCGCGACTGGGCCGAGCAATTGCGGCGTTACGCCACCGAGCACAGCGCTGAGCTGGGCTACTGGCAGCAACGCCTGCAGGGCGCCGCCGAGTTGCCGTGCGCCGCACCAACGGCGGTGCTGGACAACGCCCATGCGGCGATGGTCCATACGCGCCTGGACAAAACCACGACCCAGCGCCTGTTGCAGGAAGCGCCCGCCGCCTATCGCACCCAGGTCAACGATCTGCTGCTGACCGCCCTGGCCCGCACCCTGTGCCGCTGGAGCGGGCAGGGCAGCGTGCTGGTGGAGCTCGAAGGCCATGGCCGTGAAGAACTGGCCGAGCACCTCGACCTGACCCGTACCGTGGGCTGGTTCACCAGCGTCTTCCCGGTGTGCCTGACCCCGGCCGAAGCGCTGGGCGACTCGCTCAAGCAGATCAAGGAGCAGTTGCGCGGCGTACCCAACAAGGGGCTGGGCTTCGGCGCCCTGCGCCGCTTCGCCGATGCCTCGACCCGTGAAGCGCTGCAGGCCTTGCCGGTGGCACGGGTGACCTTCAACTACCTGGGCCAGTTCGATGGCAGCTTCCAGGCCGAAGACGGCGCGCTGTTCAGCCCGAGCGGCGAGGCCAGTGGCGCCGAGCAGAGCGCCCAGGCGCCGCTGGCCAACTGGCTGGGCATCAACGGCCAGGTGTACGACGGCGAACTGGACCTGAGCTGGACCTACAGCACACAGATGTTCGACCACGCCACCCTGCAAGCCTTGGCCCGCGATTTCGCCGAGCAGTTGCAGGCCCTGGTCGAGCATTGCTGCCAGCCCGGACAAGCAGGCGTGACACCTTCGGACTTCCCGCTCTACCCGCTGGCCCAGGCGCAACTGGATGCGCTGCCGGTCGCTGCGCGGCAGATCGAAGACGTCGTGCCGTTGTCGCCGATGCAGCAGGGCATGCTGTTCCACAGCCTGTACCAGCAGGACGCCAGCGACTACGTGAACCAGATGCGGGTGGACATCGACGGCCTGGACCCGGCGCGTTTCCGCGAGGCCTGGCAGCAGGCGCTGGACGCCCACGACAGCCTGCGCAGCGTGTTCCTCTGGCAGGGCGATGTCGAGCGGCCGCTGCAACTGGTGCACAAGCAGGTCGAGGTGCCGTTCCGCGTGCTCGACCTGCGCGGCAACCAGGACCTGGCCGCCGCCCTCGATCGCCTGGCGGCCGAGGAACAGGCCCAGGGCTTCGACCTTGCCCGCGCGCCGCTGCTGCGCCTGGTGCTGGTACGTACGGCTGATGAGCGTCACCACCTGATCTACACCCATCACCACATCCTGCTCGACGGCTGGAGCAATTCGCAGTTGCTGGGTGAGGTGCTGCAGCGCTACGCCGCGCGCCGCGAGATCGGCCATGTCGGGCGTTACCGCGACTACCTGGCCTGGCTGCAGGCCCAGGATGCCGGGCTGAGCGAGCGTTTCTGGACCGAGCAACTGAGTGTGCTCGAGGCCCCGACCCGACTGGCCCAGGCCTTCGTGCGCCGCGAAGTCGTGACGCAAGCGCCGTTTGGCGATCACTACCAGCAGTTCGATGCCGCATTCACCCAGCGCCTGGGCGAGTTGGCGCGCCGTCACAAGGTGACCGTCAATACCCTGCTGCAGGGCGCCTGGCTGATCCTCCTGCAGCGCTACACCGGCCAGCAGGCGCTGTGCTTCGGCGCCACGGTTTCGGGGCGTCCGGCGGAGATCGTCGGTATCGAGCGCCAGGTCGGGCTGTTCATCAACACCCTGCCGGTGGTGGCGCAGGTGCGTGCCGAGCAGGCGCTGGGCGAATGGCTTGCCGAGTTGCAGCAGCACAACCTGGCCCTGCGCGAGCACGAGCACACCGCGCTGTACGATATCCAGCGCTGGGCCGGGCAGGGCGGCGAGGCGCTGTTCGACACCCTGGTGGTGTTCGAGAACTACCCGGTGGCCGAGGCCCTGCGCCAGGCCGAGGTGCCCGCCCTGGGCTTCGGCGCCATCGACAGCCACGAGCGCACCAACTACCCGCTGACCCTGGCCATCGCCCTGGAGCAGACCCTGCAGGTGCACTACAGCTACCTGCGCGAAGCGTTCGACGATGCGCGCATCGTGCAGGTCGCCGGGCACCTGCGCCAGGTCCTCGAGCAACTGCTCGAGGCGGCTCCAGGCCAGGCCATCGGCGCGCTGGAGCTGATCACCGGGCAGGAGCGTGCGCAACTGGTGGAGCAGTGGAATCACGTCGATGCACGCTTCGATTCGCCTCGTGCAGTGCACCAGCTGTTCGAGGCCCAGGCGCAGCGCACGCCGGAGGCGGTGGCGGTGTTGTTCGGCGAGCAGCAAATGAGTTATGCCGAACTCGACCAGCAGGCCAACCGCCTGGCCCATGGCTTGATCGAGGCAGGGCTGGGCGCCGAGGCGCTGGTGGGTGTGGCGCTGGAGCGTGGCCCGCAGATGCTGGTTGCCTTGCTGGCGGTGCTCAAGGCCGGCGCGGCCTATGTGCCGCTCGACCCGGAGTACCCCGAAGAGCGCCTGGCCTACCTCATGCAGGACTCGCGCATGGCGTTGTTGCTCACCCATTCGCAGTTGCTGGCGCGCCTGCCTGCCGCGCAAACCGTGGCGACCTTGTGCATCGACCAACTGGCCAGCGCCTCGCTGCCGAGCAGCGCGCCGCAGCGCCCGGTGCACGCCGAGGGCCTGGCGTACGTGATCTACACCTCCGGCTCCACCGGCCAGCCCAAGGGCGTTGCCGTGGCCCATGGCCCGTTGGCCATGCACTGCCTGGCGATCGGTGAGCGCTACGCCATGAGCGCACGCGACTGCGAGCTGCACTTCATGTCGTTCGCCTTCGACGGTGCCCATGAACGTTGGCTGACCTGCCTGTTGCACGGCGGCCGCCTGCTGATTCGCGATCCGCAACTGTGGACCGCCGAGCAGGCCTGCGCGGCCATGCACCGGCATGGCGTCACCGTCGCTGCATTCCCGCCGGTATACCTGCAGCAGCTGGCCGAACACGTGCGTGAGCACGGCAACCCGCCGCCGGTGCGCATCTACTGCTTCGGTGGCGACGCGGTGCCGGAAGCCGCGTTCGAGCTGGTCAAGGCCGTGCTTGCGCCCGAGCACATCATCAATGGCTATGGCCCGACCGAAACCGTGGTCACCCCGCTGATCTGGAAAGCCGATCGCGCCGAACGTTGCCAGGCAGCCTATGCGCCGATCGGCAGCCGCATCGGCAACCGCAGTGCCTACGTGCTCGACGACTCGGCGGCGCTGCTGCCCCAGGGTGTCGCGGGCGAGCTGTACCTCGGCGGCACCGGGGTGGCGCGCGGCTACCTGCACCGCCCCTCGCTCACCGCCGAGCGCTTCGTGCCGGACCCTTACGGTGTGCCGGGCGCACGCCTGTACCGCAGTGGCGACCTGGTGCGCCAGCGCGCCGATGGTGTGGTCGACTACCTGGGACGGGTCGATCACCAGGTCAAGATCCGCGGCTTCCGCATCGAACTGGGTGAGATCGAGGCGCGCCTGCAGGCCCAGGATGGCGTGCGTGAAGCGGTGGTGCTGGCCCGCCCTGGCGTCGGTGGCCCGCAACTGGTGGGCTACGTGCTGGCCAGCGCGCAAGGCCTGGTGCTCGGCGAGGCTAAATTGCGCGAGCAGCTCAACGTTCGTCTTAAGGAGACACTGCCGGGTTACATGGTCCCCACCTATCTGGTCTTCCTCGACGCACTGCCCCTGACACCCAACGGCAAGCTGGACCGCAAGGCCCTGCCGGCCCCGGATGCCAGCCTGATGCAACGCGACTACCGCGCGCCGCAAGGCGAGCTGGAAAGCGCCATCGCCGATATCTGGGCTGCGGTGCTGAAGGTCGACCGCTTAGGGCGTGACGACAACTTCTTCGAACTGGGCGGGCATTCGCTGCTGGCGACACAAGCCACGGCAGCCGCACAGGCGCAACTGCAGGTACAGGTGCCACTGGAACTGATCTTCCAGGCCGACGACCTGCAGGGCTATGCGCAGGCGCTGGAGGGGTTGCGGACCACCGATCTCGAGCAGGATCTGAGCGATATGCATGACTTCCTCACCGAGTTGGAGACGAACTGAGATGGCTGTAATGGATAACATCGCGCTGGTTCAGCGATTCATCAGGTTGCCGCTGTCACAGCGCAGGGCCTTCCTGGAAAAGCTGGCCGGCAAGGGCCTGACCCTGGGGCAGTTGCCGATCCCGGCGGCCCGTGAAGGCCTCGATGTTATCCCGCTGTCCTACGCCCAGCAGCGCCAGTGGTTCCTCTGGCAACTGGAGCCGCACAGCAGTGCCTACCACATCCCCAGTGCCCTGCGCCTGAAGGGCACGCTGGATGTGCCGGCCCTGGCCCGCAGCTTCCAGTGGTTGCTGGGGCGGCACGAATCGCTGCGTACGCGCTTCGTCGAGACGGCCGAGGGCGTGCGCCAGGTGATCGAGGCGCCGGCATCGGCCTTCGAGCTGCCGCTGCAGCACCTGCCCGCTGATGCCAGCGCCGATACCGAGCAGGCCGTGCGCGACTTCGTCGAGGCCCGTACCCAGGCGCTGTTCGACCTGCAGCAGGGCCCGCTGTTGCGCGTCGACCTGCTGCGCCTGGCCGATGACGACCATGTGCTGGTGATGACCCAGCACCATATCGTCTCCGACGGCTGGTCGATGCAGGTGCTGGTCGAGGAACTGGTACACGCCTATGCGGCTTTCAGCGGCGGTGGCGAACCTACGTTGGCGGCGGCATCGATCCAGTACGCCGACTACGCGATCTGGCAGCAGGCCTGGATGGAGGCGGGGGAGAGCGAACGCCAGCTGGGCTATTGGGCTGCGCGTCTGGGCGGCGAGCAACCGGTGCTGGAGTTGCCGCTCGATCACCCGCGCCCGCAGCAGCCCAGCCATCGCGGCGAACGCCTGGCGGTAACGCTGCCGGGCGAGTTGCAGCGAGGCCTGCGCAGCCTGGCCCAATCGCAGGGGATGACGCCGTTCATGCTCCTGCTGGCCAGCTTCCAGTTGCTGTTGCACCGCTACAGCGGCCAGCGCGAGATCCGCGTCGGCGTGCCGGTGGCCAACCGTCAGCACCCCGATACCAAGGCGCTGATCGGCTTCTTCATCAACACCCAGGTGCTGGATGTCAGCATCGACCCGCAGAATACCTTCCGTGAACTGCTGCAGCAGGTGCGTACGGCGGTGCTCGGCGCCCAGGCCCACCAGGCGCTGCCGTTCGAGCAACTGGTCGAGGCCCTGGCGCCGGAGCGCAATGCCGGGGTCAATCCGCTGTTCCAGGTCATGCACAACCACCTCGGCGGCGATGGCGCCTCGGCGCTGCGCCTGCCGGGCTTGCACATCGAGGGGCTGGACGTGCGCACGGTCACCGCGCAGTTCGACCTGACCCTGGACACCGCCGAGGCTGGCGAGCAGCTGTCGGCAGCCTTCACCTACGCCACCGACCTGTTCGAGCGGGCCACCGTCGAGCGCATGGCGCGGCACTGGCTGCAACTGCTCGGGCAGATGGTCGCAGCGCCGGATACGCCCCTGGTGCAGGTGCCGTTGCTCACTGCGCAGGAGCGCGCGGACATCATCGCCGAGTGGAATCCGCGTCCGGCTGAGTATCCGGTGCAGCAGTGCATTCACCAGCGCATCGAGGAGCAGGCGCGCCTGCGTCCCGAGGCCATCGCGGTCACGCTGGATGATCGCCAGCTCAGCTACGGCCAGCTCGAAGCCCAGGCCAACCACCTGGCCCATCGCCTGCTGGCGCAGGGGGTCGGCCCTGAAGTGCGGGTCGGCCTGGTGGTCGAGCGCAGCCTGGAAATGATCGTGGCCATTCTCGCCACGCTCAAGGCTGGTGCCGCCTACGTGCCCATGGACCCCAGCGCGCCGGCCCAGCGCCTGGCCTACATGATGGCCGACAGCGGCATCGCCCTGCTGCTGGTGCAGCCGCACCTGGCGGCACGTGTGCAGGGTGCGCAGGACGTGCGCCAGCTGATGCTGGAACCGCTGTCGCCGCAGCCGCTTGCCGACCCCGGCGCGCCGCAGCTGGCCTGCGATCCGCGCCAGCTCGCCTATGTCATCTACACCTCCGGTTCCACCGGCCAGCCCAAGGGCGTGCTGCTGCCCCACGACAACGTCATGCGCCTGTTCGCCGCCACCGAGCGCTGGTTCGATTTCGGTGCCGACGATGTCTGGACGCTGTTCCACTCCTACGCCTTCGACTTCTCGGTGTGGGAGATTTTTGGCGCCCTGATGCATGGTGGGCGCCTGGTGATCGTGCCGCACGAGACCAGCCGCAGCACCGAGGATTTCCACGCGCTGCTGCACCGCGAAGGCGTCACGGTACTGAACCAGACCCCTTCGGCGTTCAAGCAACTGATGCAGGTGGCCTGCACGCGCGACGCCGCCGAGCTCGGTGCCCTGCGCCAGGTGATCTTTGGTGGCGAGGCCCTGGAGGTGCAGGCGCTGCGCCCGTGGTACGGGCATTTCGCGGCGCAGGGGCCGCGCCTGGTGAACATGTACGGCATCACCGAAACCACCGTGCATGTCACCTACCGTCCGCTGAGCCCGCGTGATCTCGAAGGGGCGGCCAGCAGCCCGATCGGCGAGCCGATCGACGACCTGTCCTGGTACCTGCTCGACGGCCAGCTGGAGCCGGTCGCGCCGGGATGCATCGGCGAACTGTATGTCGGCGGAGCCGGGCTTGCGCGCGGCTATCATCGCCGCAGCGACCTCAGCGCCCAGCGCTTCGTGCCCGACCTGTTCGGCAATGGCGGGCGCCTCTACCGCACCGGTGACCTGGCGCGCTACCGCAACGACGGGGTGATCGAGTACGTCGGGCGTATCGACCAGCAGGTGAAGATCCGTGGTTTCCGTATCGAGCTGGGCGAGATCGAGGCCCGCTTGCTGCAACTGCCGGGCGTGCGCGAAGCGGTGGTGCTCGCTCGCGACGGCAGTGCCGGTACGCAGTTGGTGGCCTATGTGGTGGCGCAGCAGGGCAGCGGCGAGGTGTCTGCGCTTGTCGAGCGCCTGCGCAGCGGCCTCAAGGCCGACTTGCCGGAGTACATGCTGCCAGCGCATATCCTGTGCCTGGACAGCCTGCCGCTGACCCTCAACGGCAAGCTCGACCGTGCGGCGCTGCCGGCCCCGACCCTGCGCCAGGAGGATTACCAGGCGCCGCGCACGGCGCTGGAGCAGCAAGTCGCGCAAATCTGGCAGCAGGTGCTGGAGGTCGAACGGGTCGGTCTGCAGGACGATTTCTTTGCATTGGGCGGGCATTCGCTGCTGGCCACCCAGGTGGTGTCGCGCCTGCGTCACGGCCTGGGCCTGCAGGTGGCGCTGCGCACTCTGTTCGAACAGACCACCCTGCAGGCGTTCGTCGCAAGCCTCACGCCAACCGCAGACGCCGCACAGCCTGCGCTGCTCCCAGTACCGCGTGGCGAGCTGGCGCCGCTGTCCTACGCCCAGGAGCGCCAGTGGTTCCTCTGGCAGCTCGACCCGAGCAGCAGCGCCTACAACATCCCCAGCGCCTTGCGTCTGCGCGGCGCGCTGAATGTGCCCGCCTTGCAGCGCAGCTTCGACAGCCTGCTGGCGCGTCACGAGTCGCTGCGTACCACGTTCGCCGAGGCGCCGCAGGGTGCACGGCAGCGCATTCACGCCGCCGCACCGCTGGCGCTGCCGATCGAAACGGTCACCGAGGCCGAATTGGCCGCACGGGTGCAGGCCGAGGTGGCCCAGGTGTTCGACCTGGAGCAGGGGCCGCTGTTGCGTGTGCGCCTGCTGCGTGTGGCGCAGGACGACCATGTGTTGGTCGTCACCCAGCATCACAGCGTTTCCGATGGTTGGTCGATGCAGGTGCTGGTCGAGGAACTGGTGCAATGCTACGCCGCCTTCAGCCAGGACGAAGCGCCCACGCTGCCGGTATTGCCGCTGCAGTACGCCGACTATGCAATCTGGCAGCGGCAGTGGATGGAGGCCGGCGAGCGCGAGCGTCAGCTCGGCTACTGGACCGAACGCCTTGCCGGCGAGCAGTTCCTGCAACTGCCTACCGATCATCCACGGCCGGCCGAACAGTCGTTCCGTGGCGCGCAGCTTGCGCTGGCGCTGCCGGACAACCTGGTCCAGGGCCTGCAACAGCGGGCGCGTGAGCTGCGGGTGACGCCGTTCATGCTGCTGCTGGCCACCTTCCAGGTGCTGCTGCACCGCTACAGCGGCCAGGGTGATATCCGCGTCGGCGTGCCGGTGGCCAACCGCAACCGCCTGGAGACCGAGCGCCTGATCGGCTTCTTCGTCAACACCCAGGTCCTGCGCGCCGAGGTCGAGCCGGGCATGGCCTTCACCCGCCTGCTCGAGCAGGTACGTGATAGCGCCCTGGAAGCCCAGGCCCATCAGGACCTGCCGTTCGAGCAACTGGTCGAGGCCCTGCACCCTGAGCGCAGCCTGAGCCACAGCCCGCTGTTCCAGGTGATGTTCAACCACCAGGGCGAGCGCGCCGCCGAGGCGTCCATGGCGCAGGTGCCGGGCCTGCAGGTCGAGGCGCTGGCGTGGGACAGCCACACCGCGCAGTTCGACCTGACCCTCAATACCTTCGAGTCGGGTACGGCGTGGTCGGCGATCTGGACCTACGCCACCGACCTGTTCCTGCCAGAGACCATCGAGCGCTTGTCGCAGCACTGGCTGAACCTGTTGCAGGCGATCGTCGCAGCGCCGGAGCAGCGCGTCGGCGAGCTGGCGATGCTCGAGGACAGCGAGCGCGAGCGCATCGAACGCCAGTGGAATGCCAACGGCCTGGCCTTCGACCGCAGCCAGTGCATCCATCGCCTGATCGAAGCCCAGGTACGCCGCACGCCGCAGGCGTTGGCGGCGATCTGGGGCGATGAGCAACTGGACTACGCCACCCTCAATGCCCGCGCCAACCGCCTGGCCCGCCACCTGGTGAGCCTGGGTGTCGGCCCCGAAGTGCGGGTCGGCGTGGCCTTGCCGCGCAGTATGTCGATGCTGGTGGCGCTGCTGGCAGTGCTCAAGGCCGGCGGTGCCTACGTACCGCTGGACCCGGACTACCCGGCCGAGCGTGTCAGCTACATGCTCGACGACAGCGCCGCCCGCGTGCTGATCAGCGAACGCTCCGTGCTCGATGCACTGGCGGTGGACGGTGCATTCGCGAGCGTATTGCTCGATGAGCTGACGCTGGACGGCGACGACAGTGACCTGCCAGCCCGCGCCGTGGCCGATAACCTGGCCTACGTGATCTACACCTCCGGTTCCACTGGCCGCCCTAAAGGCGTGGCGATCGCTCATCGCAACGTGGCTGCGTTGGTGGCCTGGTCGCAGCAGGTCTACAGCCAGGCGGATATCCAAGGCGTGCTGGCCAGCACCTCGATCTGCTTCGACCTGTCGGTGTGGGAGCTGTTCGTGACCCTGGCCGGTGGCGGTTTCATCGTGGGGGCGCGCAATGCCCTGGAGCTGCCTGAACTGGCAGCGCGGGATCGGGTGAGCCTGATCAACAGCGTGCCGTCGGCGGCCAGCGCGCTGCTGCGTGCCGGGCAGATACCGGCGAGCGTGCGCATCGTCAACCTGGCGGGTGAGCCGCTGAAGCAGTCGGTGGTGGAGGCGCTCTACGCGCAGGAGCACATCCAGCACGTCTACGATCTCTACGGCCCTTCGGAAGACACCACCTATTCGACCTGGACCCGCCGCGAAGCGGGCGGCCAGGCCAACATCGGCCGCCCGTTGCACAACACCGCCAGCTACCTGCTGGACGGCGAACTGCAATCGGTGCCGGTCGGGGCGACGGCGGAGCTGTACCTGGCAGGCGAGGGCATCACCCGCGGCTACCTGCTGCGTCCGGGGCTGACCGCCGAGAAATACCTGCCGGACCCGTTCGCGGCGGATGGCTCGCGGCTGTACCGCACCGGCGACCTGGCGCGCTACCGCGAAGACGGCGTGCTGGAGTACGCCGGGCGTGTGGACCATCAGGTGAAGGTACGCGGCCTGCGTATCGAGCTGGGTGAGATCGAAGCGCGTTTGCAGGCTCATGCCGACGTGCGTGAAGTGGCAGTGATCGCGCATCAGGGTGAGCTGAGCACCCAGCTGGTGGGTTATGTCGTCGCCTCCGCGCTGCACGACAATGCCGAGCCGCTCAAGGCCTGGCTCAAGCAGACCCTGCCGGACTACATGGTGCCGACCCACTGGCTGTTCCTCGAGCGCCTGCCGCTGACCCCCAACGGCAAGCTCGATCGCAAGGCGCTGCCCGCGCCACAGGCCACTGCCCCGGCGCGTCAGGTGGCACCGCGCAGCGTGCTGGAAAAACGCCTGGTGGCGATCTGGGAGGAAGTGCTGAAGGTTTCGCCGATTGGCGTGACCGACAACTTCTTCGAACTGGGCGGCGATTCGATCATCTCGATCCAGGTGGTCAGCCGGGCGCGTCAGGCGGGTATCCGCTTCACGCCCAAGGCGCTGTTCCAGCACCAGACCGTCCAAGGGCTGGCGACCGTTGCCCAGGAAGGCGAGGGTGCGCAACTGATCGAGCAGGGCCCGCTGACTGGCGAGATGCCGCTGCTGCCTATCCAGCAGGCGTTCTTCGACACCGATATCCCCGAGCGTCACCACTGGAACCAGTCGGTGCTGCTCAAGCCGGCCCAACCGCTGCACGCGGGTTACCTTGAGCAGGCATTGCAGGCGCTGGTCGCGCACCACGATGGTCTGCGCCTGAGCTTCACCCAACGCGAGACTGGCTGGCAGGCGCATTACCGCCCGCTCGGCGAGCAGCCAACCGAGCTGCTCTGGCAGCGCTCCCTGAATGCTGCCAACGAACTGGAAGCCCTGGCCGAATCGGCCCAGCGCAGCCTGTCGCTGGGCGATGGCCCGCTGCTGCGCGCCGTGCTGGCGGACCTGCCGGACGGCAGCCAGCGCCTGTTGCTGGTGATCCACCACCTGGCGGTGGATGGGGTGTCGTGGCGCATCCTGTTCGAAGACCTGCAACTGGCCTTCGAGCAACTGAGCAGCGGCAAGCCCCTGGCCTTGCCGGGCAAGACCAGTTCGCAGCGCGACTGGGCCGGCGAACTGCAACGCGCCGCGCAAAGCTCGCGCTTGCAGCAGTCGCTGGACTTCTGGCGTACAACCCTAGAAGGCGCCCACGACAGCCTGCCGTGCCAGCGCCTGGACGCCGCCAATCGCAACTGCGACGGCGTGACGGTGCACAGCACACTGGATGCCGAGCAGACCCGCCAACTGTTGCAGCAGGCGCCCGCCGCCTACCGCACCCGTATCAACGACCTGTTGCTGACGGCCCTGGCCCGTGTGATCTGCCGCTGGACTGGCCACGACCACGCCCTGGTGCAACTGGAAGGCCATGGCCGCGAAGACCTGTTCGAGCACCTCGATCTGACCCGCAGCGTCGGCTGGTTCACCAGCGTGTTCCCGGTGCGCCTGACCCCGGCGGCAGGCCTGGGCGACTCGCTCAAGCAGATCAAGGAGCAACTGCGCGCGATCCCTGATAACGGCCTGGGCTTCGGTGTGCTGCGTCACCTGGGCGACGCCTCGGTGCGCGACGCCCTGCGTGCGCTGCCGACCCCGCGCATCACCTTCAACTACCTCGGCCAGCTCGATGCCAGCTTCACCGACGAGTCGCCTGCCTGGCTGCCTGCCGGGGAGAACCGTGGCGCCGAGCATTCACCCGAGGCGCCGCTGGACAACTGGCTCAACCTCAACGGCCAGGTGTTCGACGGGCGCTTGCAGATCAGCTGGACCTTCAGCCGCGAGCGCTTCGATATCGCCACGCTGCAGCGTCTGGCCGAGGACTACCAGCGTGAGCTGGTGGCGGTGGTCAGCCATTGCTGCACGGCCGGTGTCGCCGGCGTGACGCCGTCGGATTTCCCCCTCGCCGGGCTGGATCAGGCCCAGCTCGATGCCCTGCCAGTGGCGGCGCAGACGATCCAGGACCTCTACCCACTGTCGCCGATGCAGCAGGGCATGCTGTTCCACAGCCTCTACGAGCAGGCCAGCGGCGACTACATCAACCAGATGCGTGTCGACATCGATGGCCTCGACCCGCAGCGCTTCCATGCCGCCTGGCAGGCCACGGTGCAGGCCCACGACATCCTGCGCACCGCCTTCGTCTGGGAAGGCGATCTGGCCCAGCCGCTGCAGGTGGTTCGCCAGCAGGTCGAGGTGCCTTTCAGCGTTCATGACCTGCGTGACCTGGACGCGCCAGCCCCGGCCCTGCAGGCCCTGGCCGATGCCCAGCGCCAGCAGGGCTTCGAACTGGCCAGTGCGCCGCTGTTGCGTCTGCTGCTGGTGGACCTTGGCCAAGGCCGTCACCACTTCATCTACACCTATCACCACATCCTGATGGATGGCTGGAGCCACGCGCAGGTGCTGTCCGAAGTGCTGCAGCACTACAACGGCCAGTCACAGGAGGCGCCACGCGGACGCTACCGCGACTACATCGACTGGCTGGCTCGCCAGGATCAGCAGGGCAACCAGGACTTCTGGCGCGCGCAACTGGCCGAGCTGGACGAGCCGACCCTATTGGCCCAAGTCTTCCGTGGCGCCACGCCTGCCAGCGATGAGCAGGCCCACGCCCAGCACGACCAGGTGTTCGATGCCCAGCGCAGTGCGCGCCTGGCGGCATTTGCCCGCGAGCAGAAAGTCACCCTCAACACCGTGCTGCAAGCGGCCTGGGCGCTGCTGTTGCAGCGCCACCAAGGGCAGCAGACCGTGTGCTTCGGTGCCACGGTGGCGGGGCGCCCGTCGGAGCTGGCGGGGGTCGAGCAGCAGGTTGGCCTGTTCATCAACACTTTGCCGGTGGCGCTGACCCTGCATGCCCAGCACAGTGTTGCCAGCCTGCTGCAGGGCCTGCAAGCGCAGAACCTGAGTCTGCGCGAGCATGAATACACGCCGCTGTTCGACATCCAGCGCTGGGCCGGGCAGGGCGGTGAAGCCCTGTTCGACAGCCTGCTGGTGTTCGAGAACTACCCGGTGTCGGACGTGCTGCAGGCGCGCGCACCGGATGGCCTGCGCTTCGGCGCCATCGACAACCTCGAACAGACCAACTACCCCTTGACCCTGCTGGTCAACGCCGGCGAGCAACTGAGCCTGCAATACAGCTTCGACCCGCAGTGCTTCACCCCGGCGCAGATCGCTGGGCTGGCAGCGCAACTGGCGCAGATTCTCGACGCCCTGGTCGAAGATGCCGAACGCCCGCTGGGCGAGGTCGACAGCCTGCCAGCGGCCCTGCGCCGCCAGGTGCTGCACGACTGGAGCGGCCAGGTCGGCCACGATTTGAGCTGGCTGCCAGTGCACCGCCAGTTCGAGGCCATGGCTCAGGCCCAGCCCCAGGCTATCGCCGCAGTTCATGGCGCTGAATCGATCAGCTATGCCGAGCTCAACCTGCGCGCCAATCGCCTGGCCCATGGGCTGATCGCCCGGGGTGTGGGGCCAGACCGCCTGGTGGGGCTGTGCCTGGACCGCGGCCTGGAAATGCTGGTCGCACTGCTGGCCGTGCTCAAGGCCGGTGGCGCCTACGTGCCACTGGACCCGGACTTCCCTGAAGAGCGTCTGGACTACATGATCCAGGACAGCGGCATCGGCCTGCTGCTGACCCAGCCCCACCTGGCCGAACGGCGCACCCTGCCTCAGGGCGTACAACAGATGCTGCTGGCAGCGGAGTCGGATGCGCTGGACGCGCTGGCGGCACATGACCCGCAGGTAGCGGTGGCTGACGACCACCTGGCCTACGTGATCTACACCTCCGGCTCCACCGGGCGGCCCAAGGGGGTGATGGTCCCGCACCGGGGGCTTGGCAACTTCCTCGACAGCATGGCGGCTGCGCCAGGGTTGCAGGCGCAAGACCGGGTGCTGTCGCTGACCACCTTCTCGTTCGATATCTTCGGCCTGGAAATCTTCCTGCCGCTGGTGCGCGGCGCACGTGTGGTGCTGGTGGATCGCCAGGCTGCACGCGATCCCGAGCAACTGCTGGAGGTGGTGCGCGAGCAGGCCGTGAACGTGGTACAGGCCACGCCGTCGACCTGGCGCATGCTGCTCGACAACCCGCAGGCCGAGCTGCTGCGCGGTTGCCGCATGCTCTGCGGGGGCGAGGCGCTGGCACCGGAACTGAGCCTGCGCATGCTCGCCCTGGGTGGCGAAGTGTGGAACCTGTATGGCCCCACCGAGACCACCATCTGGTCGGCACGGCGACGCCTGGATGCCACACAGCCGGCACCGCTGCTGGGCGAGGCCATCGGCAATACCACCTTGTTCGTCGTCGGCCCCGACCTGCAACCGGTGGCGCCGGGCGTGGCCGGTGAGCTGCTGATCGGTGGCGAGGGCCTGGCCCGCGGCTACCACGGCCGCGCGGCACTGAGCGCCGAGCGCTTCGTGCCGCATCCGTTCGCCGACGATGGCTCGCGGCTGTACCGCACGGGCGACCTGGTGCGCCACCTGGCCGATGGCACGCTGGAGTACCTCGCGCGCCTCGATCATCAGGTGAAGATCCGCGGCTTCCGCATCGAGCTGGGCGAGATCCAGGCCCTGATGCAGGACCATCCGCAGGTCCGCGAGGCCGTGGTGATTGCCCGCGACGGCGCGGGCGGCGCACAGCTGGTGGGCTACGTGGTGCTGCAGGAGGCCGCCGAGGCGGGCAGCGACGATCTGCGCGAGGCGCTGCGCCAGTGCCTGACCGAGCGGCTGCCGGCCTACATGGTGCCGGCGCATATCCAGGTGCTTGAACGCATGCCGTTGACCCCCAACGGCAAGCTCGACCGCAAGGCCCTGCCGGCCGTCGACGCCAGCGCTTCGCGCCAGCTCTACCAGGCCCCACGTACCGACCTGGAGCGCCAGGTCGCCGAGGTCTGGCAGCAGGTGCTGCAACTGGAGCAGGTTGGGGTGCACGACCACTTCTTCGAGTTGGGCGGGCATTCGTTGCTGGCCGTCAGCGTGGTCTCGCGCCTGCAACTGGCGCTGGGCCTGAAGCTGTCGCCGCAACTGGTATTCCAGGCGCCGGTGCTGGAGCAATTCGCCGAGGCGCTGGGCCAGGCAGGTGGACAAGTGGTCGATGAATCGAAATTGAGCAAGCTCGAATGGCTGCTTGACGAAATGGAGGAAGTTTGATGGAAACCCAAGCAGCCCTGAGAATTGCGCAGCGCTTCATTACCCTGCCGCTGGAAAAGCGCCGCGTGTACCTGGAGAAGATGCTGGCGGAGGGGGTGTCCCCGGCCAACCTGCCGATCCCGCAGGTGCAGTCGGCCTTCGACACGCTGCCGGTGTCCTACGCCCAGGAGCGTCAATGGTTCCTCTGGCAGATGGAGCCTGGCAGCACCGCCTATAACCTGGCGACCGTGCTGCGTCTGCGCGGCCACTTGGACATCGACGCCCTGCAGCGCAGCCTCGACTGGCTGGAGCAGCGCCATGAAAGCCTGCGCACCCGCTTTGCCGAGCAGGACGGGCGCCTGAGCCAGCGTATCCTGCCGCCCGCAGGGCTACCCCTGGCGCACGAGCAACTGATCGCCGACACCCCGGACGATGCGGCGCTGGATGCCTGCATCAAGGCCCGGGTCGAAGCCCTGACCCAGCAGGTGTTCGACCTGTTCGACGGCGCGCTGGTGCGTGCCAGCCTGCTGAAGGTGGGTGAGCACGACCATGTGCTGGCCATCGTCCAGCACCACATCATCGCCGACGGCGCCTCGATCCAGATCATGATCGGCGAACTGGTGCGGGCCTACGGTGCATTCAGCCAGGGGCAGGACCCAGTGGCAGCGGCGCTGCCGATCCAGTACGCCGACTATGCGATCTGGCAGCGGCACTGGATGGAAGCCGGCGAGCGCGAGCGCCAGTTGCACTACTGGCGTGAGCAACTGGGTGGCGAGCAGCCGCTGCTGGCGCTGCCGGGCGACCGCCCGCGCCCGGCGGTGCAGAGCCTGCGTGGCGAGCGCCTGGAGGTGAGCCTCGATGCCGACCTCAGTCGTCAATTGCGCAGCCTGGCCCAGGGGCAGGGCGCGACCCTGTTCATGCTGTTGCTGGCAAGTTTCCAACTGTTCCTGCACCGCTACAGCGGTCAGCACGACATCCGTGTCGGGGTGCCGGTGGCCAACCGCAACCGCCCGGAAACCGAGGGGTTGCTCGGCTTCTTCGTCAACACCCAGGTGCTGCGCGCCGAGATCGACGGGCAGCAGCCGTTCCGCGCCTTCCTCGAGCAGGTCAAGCACACCGCGTTGCGCGCCCAGGAGCATCAGGACCTGCCGTTCGAGCAACTGGTCGAAGCCCTGCAACCGCAACGCAGCCTCAGCCATGCGCCGCTGTTCCAGGTCATGTTCAACCACCAGCGCAGTGCCCCGGCGCGCGGCCAGGCCCAGGCTGCACCGGGCAGTGACCTGCGCGTCGAAGGGGTGGCCTGGGACAATCCCACCGCGCAGTTCGACCTGACCCTGGAAACCCATGAGTCCGACGACGCGCTGATCGCCGCCTTCACCTATGCCACCGACCTGTTCGAGCGCGGCACCGTGCAGCGCCTGGTCGCCCACTGGCAAACGCTGCTCGCGGCCATCGTCGCCGAGCCTGACCAGCGTTGCGCCGAGCTGGCGCTGATGAGCGCCGCCGAAACCGAGCAGGTGCGCTTGCGTGCCCAGGGGCCGCAGGTGGTGCATGCCGATGCCCGCCCGGTGCACCTGCAAGTGCAGGCCCAGGCCGAGCGCACGCCGCAGGCCGTCGCCGTGGTCTGCGCCGGGCAGCAGTACAGTTATGCCGAGCTCGACGCGCGGTCCAACCGCCTGGCACGTGAGCTGATCGCCCGTGGCGTCGGCCCCGAGGTGCGCGTGGGCATCGCTGCCGAACGCAGCCTGGAGCTGGTGGTGGCGCTGTTGGCCGTGCTCAAGGCCGGTGGGGCCTATGTGCCGTTCGACCCGGCCTATCCTGCCGAGCGCCTGGCCTACATGTTCGACGACAGCGGCATCGGCCTGCTGCTCGCCCAGCCAGCCCTGCTGGCGCAACTGCCGCTGCCGCAGGGCCTGGACGTGCTGGCGCTCGTGCCTGCGAGCGCGGTGCAGGATGGCGATTTCATCGCGCCGCAGGTTGCGGTGGATGGCGAGCACCTGGCCTACCTGATCTACACCTCCGGCTCCACCGGCCAGCCCAAGGGCGTGGCAGTGCGGCATGCCGGCCTTGGCAACCACATGGCGTGGATGCGCGAGTGCTTGCCGCTGACGGCCGAGGACCGCGTGCTGCAGAAGACCGCGATCAGCTTCGATGCGTCGGTGTGGGAGTTCTGGTTGCCGCTGATCTGCGGCGCGCGCCTGGTACTGGCGGCGCCGGGGCAGGATGAGTCGCTGGCGCAACTGTGGGAGCAGGTTCAGGCGCACGGCATCACCGTGCTGCAATCGGCGCCGTCGCTGTTGCAGGCGATGCTGCCCCAGGCGCGCCCTGAACAATTGGCCAGCCTGCGCACCGTGCTGTGCGGCGGCGAGGCCCTGAGTGCGCAGTTGTGTGCACAGCTGCGCGAGCGCTGGCAAGGGCGCCTGGTCAACCTTTATGGCCCGACCGAGGCGACCATCGACAGCACCGCGTGCGAAGTCCCGGCCGTGCTGTCAGGGGCGGTAGTGCCGCTGGGCATGCCGATCGACAATGCCAGCGCCTACGTGCTGGGCGAGGCGTTGCAGGTGTGTCCGGCGGGCGCTGCCGGTGAGCTGTGCATCGGTGGCGAAGGCCTGGCGCGCGGTTACCACCAGCGCCCGGCGATGACTGCCGAGCGTTTCGTGCCCGATCCGTTCTCCAGCCGACCCGGCGCGCGCCTGTACCGCAGTGGCGACCTGGTGCGCCAGGCTGACGACGGGGTGATCGACTACCTCGGGCGCATCGACCATCAGGTGAAGATCCGTGGCCTGCGCATCGAGCTGGGCGAGATCGAGGCGCGCCTGGTCGCGCTGCCGGGTGTCCGCCAGGCGCTGGTGCTGGCGCGTGAGCAGCAGTTGCTGGCCTACGTGGTGCCCGAGCCGGGCCAGGACGAGCCATTGGCGGTGGCCCTGCGCGAGGCGCTGCAAGGGCAGCTGCCTGCCTACATGGTGCCCAACCATCTGTTGCTGCTGGACGCGTTCCCGCTGACCAGCAACGGCAAGCTCGACCGCAAGGCGTTGCCGCTGCCTGAAGCCAACGCGGGCAGCGAGCAGGTCGCACCGGCCAACGACCTGGAACTGCGCCTGCACGCGCTGTGGCAGGACGTGCTCAAGTGCCAGGCGCTGGGCGTGACCGACAACTTCTTCGAGCTGGGCGGCGACTCGATCGTCTCCATCCAGCTGGTCAGCCGTGCGCGCCAGGCGGGTATTCGCTTCACCCCCAAACACCTGTTCCAGCACCAGACCATCCGCGCCCTGGCCCAGGTCGCCGAGCTGGGCGGGCAGGGGCTGGTCATCGACCAGGGCCCGGTGCACGGCAGCCTGCCGCTGCTGCCGGCCCAGCAGGCGTTTTTCGCCGCGTTGCCTGAAGAACCTGCGCGCTGGAACCAGTCGGTCTGGCTCAAGCCCGCCCGCGTCTTGTCGGTCGAGACACTGACCGCAGCCCTGAGCCAACTGGTGAACCACCACGATGCCCTGCGCCTGTCGTTCGGCGCCCAGGGCGCCTACTTCCGAACCCCAGAGGCGATGCAGGCGCTCTACCAGCAGTCGGCCTTGCTGTGGCAGGCCGAGGTCGAGGACGAGGCTGCGCTGGAGGCCCTGGCCGACCGCGCGCAGGGCAGCCTGGCGCTGGAGGACGGTTCGCTGCTGCGCGCGGTGCTGGCGCAGCTCGCCGACGGTAGCCAACGTCTGCTGCTGGTCATCCACCACCTGGTGGTCGATGGTATTTCCTGGCGCATCCTGTTCGATGACCTGCAACAGTCGCTGACGCAACTGGACGCTGGCCAGCCGTGCGTGCTGCCGGCCAAGACCAGCTCGCTCAAGGCCTGGGCCGAGCGCCTGGCGGCTGCGGCCGAGGGCGATATGCGCGGGCAGATGGCCTATTGGCAGACGGCACTGGCCGGCGCACCGCGCGACTTGCCGGTGAACGACCCGCAGGGCTCGCTGGCCAACGCCCTGGCCCACACCGTGCACACCCGGCTGGATGCCGAGACCACCCGGCGCCTGCTGCAAGAGGCACCGGCGGCCTATCGCACCCAGGTCAACGACCTGCTGCTGACCGCCCTGGCACGGGTTGTGGCGCCCTGGTGCGGTAGCGACAGTGCCTTGGTACAGCTTGAAGGCCATGGCCGCGAGGAGCTGTTCGACGACATCGACCTGACCCGTACCGTTGGCTGGTTCACCAGCCTGTTCCCGGTGCGCCTGGACCACTGCGCCGACCTGGGCAGCGCGATCAAGCGCGTCAAGGAGCAACTGCGCGCAGTGCCCGACAAGGGCCTGGGCTTCGGCGTGCTGCATTACCTTGGCAGCGCCGATGATCGTGCGGCGCTGCAGGCGCTGCCGCAGCCGCGTATCACCTTCAACTACCTTGGCCAGTTCGATGCCAGCTTCGACCCGCAACAGGCATTGCTGCGCCCCAGTGGCGAGGCCCGTGGCCGCGAGCAGGGCGATGCTGCGCAACTGGGCAACTGGCTGACCCTCAATGGCCAGGTGTACGACGGCCAGTTGAGCCTGAGCTGGACCTTCAGCCCGCAGATGCTCGAGGTCGCCACCGCGCAAGGCCTGGCCGATGCCTACCGCGAGGCACTCGGCGCCCTGGTCGAGCACTGCACCGAGGCCGGCCACGCCGGGCTGACCCCGTCCGATGTGCCGTTGGCCGAGCTGGACCAGGCCGGCCTGGATGCGCTGCAGCTGGACGCCAGCACCGTCGAGGACATCTACCCGCTGTCGCCGATGCAGCATGGCATGTTGTTCCACTCGCTCTACGACCAGGCGGGCGGTGACTACATCAACCAGATGCGCGCCGATGTGCAGGGCTTGGATGTGGCGCGCTTCCGGGCCGCCTGGCAGGCCACCATCGAGGCCCACGCGATCCTGCGCACCGGCTTGCGCTGGCAGGGCGAGCTGACCCGGCCGCTGCAGGTGGTGCAGCGCCAGGTGCAGGTGCCGTTCACCGAGGTGCGCTGGGATGGTCAAGTGCCGGACAGCGCACGGCTCGATGCCTTGGCACGCGAAGCCCGTGAGCAAGGTTTCGACCTGGAGCAGGCGCCGTTGCTGCGTCTGTTGCTGGTGGGCAACGGTGCCAACAGCCATCATCTGATCTTCACCAGCCATCACATCCTG
Source organism: Pseudomonas sp. NBRC 111143 (assembly GCF_001320965.1). Lineage (NCBI taxonomy): Bacteria > Pseudomonadati > Pseudomonadota > Gammaproteobacteria > Pseudomonadales > Pseudomonadaceae > Pseudomonas > Pseudomonas sp. NBRC 111143. The sequence continues at coordinate 59,564 of NZ_BCBT01000022.1, forward strand.
ATGGACGGCTGGAGCACCGCGCAATTGCTGGGCGAGGTGCTGCAGCGCTATGCCGGCCAGGCCATCGCGGCGCCGTCCGGGCATTACCGCGACTACATCGGCTGGCTGCAGCGGCAGCCGGCGCAGGCCCGCGAGGCGTTCTGGCGCCAGCAACTGGACGGTCTGCAGGCCCTGACCTGGCTGTCGCGTGCCTTGCCGGCACCGCAGCCTGGCGGGCAGGGCGGTTATGCCGATCATCATGCCGGCCTCGATGCCCAGGCCATGACGCGCCTCGGCGTGCTGGCGCGCCAGCACAAGGTGACCGTCAACACGCTGGTGCAGGCCGCCTGGCTGTTGCTGTTGCAGCGCTATACCGGGCAGCGCAGCGTGTGCTTCGGCGCCACCGTGGCGGGTCGCCCGGCCGAGCTCAAGGGCATCGAGCAGCAGATCGGTCTGTTCATCAATACCCTGCCGGTGATCGCCGCGCCCGATCCACAGGAAACGCTGGCGCAGTGGTTGCAGACGGTCCAGGGCGTCAACCTGGCCCTGCGCGAGCACGAGCACACACCGTTGTTCGAAATCCAGCGGTGGGCCGAGCAGGGTAGCCAGGGCCTGTTCGACACCTTGCTGGTGTTCGAGAACTACCCCATCGCCGAGGCCCTGGAGCAGGGCGGCGACCAGAGCCTGCGCTTCAGCGCGGTACGTGCCCACGAGCAAAGCAACTACCCACTGACCCTGGCGGTGGCCGCCGGGCGGGAGCTGACGCTGCATTTCAACTACGACCGCACGCAGTTGCGCGACAGCGCCGTCGAGGGCGTGGCGCGTCACCTGCTGCACCTGCTGGAGCAGTTCTGTGCCGACGCTCAGGCACCGTTGCACCAGTTGAGCTTGCTGGAGGGCCGTGAACGGACCCGTATCGAACGGCAGTGGAACGCCAATGGCCTGGACTTCGACCGCAGCCAGTGCATCCATCGCCTGATCGAAGCCCAGGTGGGTCGCACGCCGCAGGCGTTGGCGGCGATCTGGGGCGATGAGCAACTGGACTACGCCACCCTCAATGCCCGCGCCAACCGCCTGGCCCGCCACCTGGTGAGCCTGGGTGTCGGCCCCGAAGTGCGAGTCGGTGTGGCTTTGCCGCGCGGCATGTCGATGCTGGTGGCGCTGCTGGCGGTGCTCAAGGCCGGTGGTGCCTACGTGCCGCTGGACCCGGACTACCCGGCCGAGCGTGTCAGCTACATGCTCGACGACAGCGCTGCCCGCGTACTGATCAGCGAACGCGCGGTGCTCGATGCACTGGCGGTGGACGGCGCGTTCGCGAGCGTGCTGCTCGATGAGCTAGATTTGGACGGCGACGACAGTGACCTGCCAGCCCGCGCCGTGGCCGACAACCTGGCCTATGTGATCTACACCTCCGGCTCCACTGGCCGCCCGAAAGGCGTGGCCATTGCTCATCGCAACGTGGCTGCGTTGGTGGCCTGGTCGCAGCAGGTCTACAGCCAGGCGGATATCCAAGGCGTGCTGGCCAGCACCTCGATCTGCTTCGACCTGTCGGTGTGGGAGCTGTTCGTGACCCTGGCGGGGGGCGGTTTCATCGTGGGGGCGCGCAATGCCCTGGAGCTGCCTGAACTGGCAGCGCGGGATCGGGTGCGTCTGATCAACAGCGTGCCGTCGGCAGCCAGTGCGCTGCTGCGCGCCGGGCAGATACCGGCGGGCGTGCGCATCGTCAACCTGGCGGGTGAGCCGCTGAAGCAGTCGGTGGTGGAGGCGCTCTACGCGCTGGAGCACATCCAGCACGTCTACGACCTCTACGGCCCTTCGGAAGACACCACCTATTCGACCTGGACCCGCCGCGAAGCGGGTGGCCAGGCCAACATTGGCCGCCCGTTGCATAACACCGCCAGCTACCTGCTGGACGGCGAGCTGCAATCGGTGCCGGTCGGGGCGACGGCGGAGCTGTACCTGGCAGGCGAGGGCATCACCCGCGGCTACCTGCTGCGTCCGGGGCTGACTGCCGAGAAATACCTGCCGGACCCGTTCGCGGCGGACGGCTCGCGGCTATACCGCACCGGCGACCTGGCGCGCTACCGCGAAGACGGCGTGCTGGAGTACGCCGGGCGTGTGGACCATCAGGTGAAGGTGCGCGGCCTGCGTATCGAGCTGGGTGAAATCGAAGCGCGCTTGCAGGCCCAGGGCCTGTTGCGCGAATCGGCTGTGTTGGCCGTCGAGCTCAATGGCGTTCAGCAACTGGTCGCCTACGTGGTGGCGAATGACCTTGGCGCCGACGAAAGCGAATTGCGCAGTGTGTTGAAAGCCAACCTGCAACAGACCCTGCCGGACTACATGGTGCCGACCCACTGGCTGTTCCTCGAACGTCTGCCGCTGACCCCCAACGGCAAGCTCGACCGCAAGGCGCTGCCCGCGCCGCAGGCCACTGCCCCGGCGCGCCAGGTGGCACCGCGCAGCGTGTTGGAAAAACGCCTGGTGGCGATCTGGGAGGAAGTGCTGAAGGTTTCGCGGATTGGTGTGACCGACAACTTCTTCGAGCTGGGCGGCGATTCGATCATCTCGATCCAGGTGGTCAGCAGGGCGCGTCAGGCGGGTATCCGCTTCACGCCCAAGGCGCTGTTCCAGCACCAGACCGTCCAAGGGCTGGCGACCGTGGCCCAGGAAGGCGAGGGTGCGCAACTGATCGAGCAGGGCCCTTTGAGTGGCGAGATGCCGTTGCTGCCGATCCAGCAAGCGTTCTTCGACACCGATATCCCCGAGCGTCACCACTGGAACCAGTCGGTGCTGCTCAAGCCGGCCCAGCCGCTGCATGCGGGTTACCTGGAGCAAGCGTTGCAGGCACTGGTTGCACACCACGATGCGCTGCGCCTGAGCTTCACCGAAAGCGAGACTGGCTGGCAGGCGCACTACCGTCCGCTTGGCGAGCAGCCAACCGAGCTGCTCTGGCAACGCACCCTGAACACTGCCGATGAACTGGAAGCCCTGGCCGAATCGGCCCAGCGCAGCCTGTCGCTGGGCGATGGCCCGCTGCTGCGCGCCGTGCTGGCGGACCTGCCGGACGGCAGCCAGCGCCTGTTGCTGGTGATCCACCACCTGGCGGTGGATGGCGTGTCGTGGCGCATCCTGTTCGAAGACCTGCAACTGGCCTTCGAGCAACTGAGCAGCGGCAAGCCCCTGGCCCTGCCGGGCAAGACCAGTTCGCAACGCGACTGGGTCGAGCAACTGCGCCAGCACGCCAGCACGAATGCGCTGGAACAACTGGAGTACTGGCAGGCCCAGGGCCGCGAACTGAGCGCCGAATTGCCCTGGGACCGTGCCGATGGCGGCCAGCGCAATCGCGACGGCAGCACGCTCTACTCGCGACTGGACAAGCAGCAGACCCGCCGCTTGCTGCAGGATGCACCGGCAGCCTATCGCACCCAGGTCAATGACCTGCTGCTGACCGCCCTGGCCCAGGTCGTCTGCGCCTGGACCGGCCAGGCCCATGCGCTGGTGCAGCTGGAAGGCCATGGCCGCGAAGACCTGTTCGAGCACCTCGACCTGACCCGCAGCGTCGGCTGGTTCACCAGTGTATTCCCACTGCGCCTGACCCCGGCCACAGGCCTGGGCGACTCGCTCAAGCAGATCAAGGAGCAATTGCGCGCGGTCCCTGACAAAGGCCTGGGCTTTGGCGTGCTGTCGCAGCTTGCCGCGCCGCAGGTGCGCGAGCGACTGGCCGGCCTGCCGACCCCGTCGATCACCTTCAACTACCTGGGCCAGTTCGATGCCAGTTTCGCCAGCGGCGAGGCGGCGTTCTGGCTGCCCTGCGACGAGGCCCGTGGCGCCGAGCAACACCCCGACGCGCCCTTGGGCAACGCGCTGAGCGTCAACGGCCAGGTGTTCGATGGCGAGTTGAGCCTGGGCTGGACCTTCAGCGACGCACGTTTCGACAGCCACACCATCCAGGCCCTGGCCGATGCCTATACCCAGGCGTTGCTGGCCTTGATCGAGCACTGCTGCCAACCGCAGGCGGGCGGCCTGACCCCTTCGGACGTGCCACTGGCCCGCTTGTCCCAGGCCCAGCTGGACGCCTTGCCACTGGCGGCGGCCAGTGTCCAGGACCTCTACCCGTTGTCGCCGATGCAACAGGGCATGCTGTTCCACAGCCTTTACGAGCAGGCCAGCGGCGACTACGTCAACCAGATGCGTGTGGACATCGACGGGCTGGAGCCGATGCGTTTCCGCGATGCCTGGCAGGCTACGCTGCTCAACCATGACATCCTGCGTACCGGTTTCCTCTGGCAAGGTGGGCTGAGCCAGCCGCTGCAGGTGGTGGCACGCCAGGTCGAAGTGCCGTTCGCGCTGCACGACTGGCAGGGCCGCGCCGACCAGGCTGGCGCACTGGACGCACTGGCATTGGCCGAGCGCGCCCAGGGCTTCGACCTGGAGCAGGCGCCGCTGCTGCGTGTGCAACTGATCGCCACGGCGCCGGGCCGTCATCACCTGTTGTTGACCCACCATCACATCCTGATGGATGGCTGGAGCCATTCGCAGCTGCTCGGCGAAGTCCTGGCGCGCTACGCCGGTGAGGCGGTCGCCGCGCCTGTCGGGCGCTACCGCGACTACATCGCCTGGTTGCAGGCGCAGGACGCCGAGGCGTGCGAGGCGTTCTGGCGCCAGCAAGTGGCGGAGCTCGACGAGCCGACCCACCTGGCCCGTGCCATTCGCCAGGAGCCCCGCGCGGCCGGCGCCGCCCATGGCGACTACCGCATCGCCGTGGACGAGGCCGTCACTGCGCGCCTGGCGAACTTTGCCCGTGAGCAGAAAGTCACCCTCAACACCCTGGTACAGGCGGCCTGGCTGTTGCTGTTGCAGCGCTACACCGGCCAGGCGAGCGTGTGCTTCGGCGCGACGGTGGCCGGGCGCCCGGCGGAGTTGCCGGGCATGGAGCAGCAGATGGGGCTGTTCATCAACACCTTGCCAGTGGTCGCCACGCCGACCCCGCAACAGACCGTGGCCGACTGGCTGCAGGCCGTGCAGGCGCGCAACCTGGCGCTGCGCGAGTTCGAGCATGCGCCGTTGTACGAGATCCAGCGCCTGGCCGGGCAGGGCGGTGGCGCCCTGTTCGACACGCTGCTGGTGTTCGAGAACTTCCCGGTCTCCGAAGTGCTGGAGCAGGCTGCGCCCGAGGCGCTGCGTTTCGATGCGGTGAGCAACCACGAGCAGACCAGCTACCCGCTGACCCTGGCGGTCAACCAGGGGGCGAGCCTGCTGCTGCACTACAGCTATGACGGCGACAGCTTCGAGGCCGCAACCATCGAGCGCCTGGCCGCGCACCTGGGCCTGCTGCTGGAAGGCCTGGCCGTGTCGGCCACACGGGCCTTGGGCGAGGTGTCGATGCTCGACGCACATGAGCGTGCCTTGCCGTTGGAAGTGTGGAACGCCACGACGGTCGAGTACCCGCTGGAGCACAGCGTCCAGGCGCTGATCCAGCGTCAGGTCGAGGCCACGCCGGACGCCACGGCGCTGGTGTTCGGCGAGCGTCAGCTCAGCTACCGCCAGCTCGACGCCCTGGCCAACCAGTGGGCGCACCGCCTGCAGGCGGCGGGCGTGGGCCCGGATGTGCTGGTGGGTGTGGCGGCCGAGCGCAGCGTGGAAATGGTCGTGGCGCTGCTGGCGGTGATCAAGGCCGGTGGCGCCTACGTGCCGCTGGACCCGGAATACCCGCGCGAGCGTTTGGCCTACATGATCGAGGACAGCGGCATCGAACTGCTGCTGACCCAATCGCACCTGCGCGAGCAGTTGCCGTTGCCGCAGGGGCTGGAGTGCCTGCTGCTCGACCAGCCGCTGAGCGGTTATGCCGAGCACGCGCCGGAGATCGAGGTCACTGGCGAGAACCTGGCCTACGTGATCTACACCTCCGGCTCCACCGGCAAGCCCAAGGGCGCGGGCAACCGCCATCGTGCGCTGACCAACCGTTTGTGCTGGATGCAACAGGCCTATGGCCTGACTGCCGGGGACCGGGTGTTGCAGAAAACCCCGTTCAGTTTCGACGTGTCGGTGTGGGAATTCTTCTGGCCGCTGATGACCGGCGCTTGCCTGGTGGTCGCCGCGCCAGGGCTGCACCGCGACCCGGCGCAACTGATCGAGCTGATTCGCCGCGAGCGCATCACCACGCTGCACTTCGTGCCGTCGATGCTGCAGGCCTTCGTCGCCGACCCGGCGGTGGCGGGCTGCGACAGCCTGACCCGTATCGTTTGCAGCGGCGAGGCGCTGCCGGTGGATGCCCAGCGCCAGGTGTTCGACAAGCTGCCGAATGCCGGGCTGTACAACCTGTATGGCCCGACCGAAGCGGCCATCGACGTGACCCACTGGACCTGCCGCGAAGAAGGCCGCGACAGCGTGCCGATCGGCGAGCCGATCGCCAACTTGCAGACCTACGTGCTGGATGCCGGCCTCGGTCCGGTGGCGGTGGGTGTGGTAGGCGAGCTGTACCTGGGCGGCACCGGCCTGGCGCGGGGTTATCACCGTCGTCCGGGGCTGACCGCCGAACGCTTCGTCGCCAGCCCCTTCGGTGACGGCGAGCGGCTGTACCGCACCGGCGACCTGGCGCGCTACCGCGCCGACGGGGTGATCGAGTACATGGGGCGTATCGACCATCAGGTGAAGATTCGCGGGCTGCGCATCGAGCTGGGCGAGATCGAAGCTCGGCTGATGGAGCAGGACGAAGTGCGCGAAGCCGTGGTGCTGGCGGTGCCGGGGGCCGGTGGCCTGCAACTGGCCGGTTATCTGGTGCCGAGCATGCCAGTGGCGGACGACGCGGCGGCCGAAGCCTTGCGCGCCACCTTGCGCGAGCGCCTCGGTGCGGTGCTGCCGGACTACATGGTGCCGGTGCACCTGCTGCTGCTCGATCAACTGCCACTGAGCCCCAACGGCAAGCTGGAACGTCGTGCGCTGCCGTCTCCGGAGCTGGCCCAGGCCCGCTACGTTGCACCGCGCAGCGAGCGGGAACAACAACTGGCGCAGATCTGGAAGGACGTGCTGCAGGTGCCGCAGGTGGGCCTGGACGATGACTTCTTCGCCCTTGGCGGGCATTCGCTGCTGGCGACCCAGGTGATCGTGCGGATTCGCGAGCACCTGGGCATCGAGGTCCCGCTCAAGACCCTGTTCAACGCGCGGCACCTGGGCGAGTTCAGCGCGTCGGTGGAGGCGCTGGATGTGGGCAACGATCCTTTGATGGATGAACTGGCTAAATCCTTGGAGGCCCTGGAACGTTTAACAGGAGATGAGCTTGAGAAGCTAATTTCTGAGTGAAGGGGAACCGGTGTGAAAGCGTTGATTGAAAGGGTGGGCGAGCTGTCGCCGAAGGAACGCAAGGCCTTGGCGGTGATGCTCAAGCACAAGAACATCAATCTGTTCAGCGTCGCGCCGGTGTTCAAGCGTCAGCCCGAGGAACCGCAACTGTTGTCCTATGCCCAGGAGCGGCAGTGGTTCCTCTGGCAGATGAGCCCCGAGAGCAGTGCTTATCACATCAGTGCCGCCCTGAAGTTGCAGGGCGCGCTCGACATCGCTGCGCTCGATGCCAGCTTTGCCGCGCTGGTGGCCCGTCATGAAACCTTGCGCACCCGCTTCGTCCAGGATGACGAGCAGGTGCTGCAGGTGATCGATGCGCCGAACTGGGCCGGGATCGAGCAGCAGACCCTGGCCCTCGACGATGCGCCGCAACGACGCCAGGCGCAGTTGCAGGCGTGTGTCGAGGAGGAGATTCAGCGCCGCTTCGACCTGCAGGCCGGCCCGCTGTTGCGGGTCAAGCTGTTGCGGCTCGGCGAGCAGGAGCATGTGCTGGTGCTCACCCAGCACCACATCGTCACCGATGGCTGGTCGATGCAGGTGATGATCGACGAGCTGGTCCAGCTGTACGCCGCCGCGTGCGAAGGGCGGACCGTGCAACTGCCGGCGCTGCCGGTGCAGTACGCCGATTACGCCTTGTGGCAGCGCCAGTGGATGGAGGCCGGTGAGCAGGAGCGTCAGTTGGCCTACTGGACCGAACGCCTGGGCAGCGAGCATCCGGTGCTCGAGCTGCCGTTCGACCATCCGCGCCCGGCGGAGCAGAGCCTGCGCGGCGCAAGCTTGGAGGTGAAGCTCGAGGCGCAGCTGTGCCGTGAACTGCGCAGTGTGGCGCAGGCGCAGGGCGTCACCCTGTTCATGCTGTTGCTGGCGTCGTATCAGGTCTTGCTGTACCGCTACAGTGGCCAGCGCGACCTGCGCATCGGCGTGCCGGTGGCCAACCGTAATCGCATGGAGACCGAGCGACTGGTCGGCTTCTTCGTCAACACCCTGGTGCAGCGCGTCGAGATCTCGGGGCAGACGACCGTGCGGGCGTTTCTCCAGCAGGTCAAGGCCGATGCCCTGGGCGCGCAGGCGCACCAGGACTTGCCGTTCGAGCAGCTGGTCGAAGCACTGCGCCCGCAACGCACCCTCAGCCACAGCCCGCTGTTCCAGGTGATGTTCAATCACCAGGGTGGCGCGGCGCTGGGCGCTGGCGGTGACGGCGCCCAGGCGTCCGGCCTGCGTATCGAAAACCTCAAGAGCGAGGGCCATACCGCCCAGTTCGACCTGACCCTGAACATTCTGGAGCAGGGCGATGCGCTGGATGCGCAGTTCACCTACGCCCTGGACCTGTTCGAGCCGGCGACCGCGCAGCGCCTGGCCCGGCACTGGCAGAACCTGCTGCAGGCGATGGTCGCCAACCTCGACTGCACGCTGGACGACCTGCCGCTGATCGCTGCCGACGAAGTGCGCGACACCCTGGCGCGCTGGAACGCCACCGCAGTCGAGTACCCGCTGGAGCACAGCGTCCAGGCGCTGATCCAGCGTCAGGTCGAGGCCACGCCGGAGGCCACGGCGCTGGTGTTCGGCGAGCGTCAGCTCAGCTACCGCCAGCTCGATGCCCTGGCCAACCAGTGGGCGCACCGCCTGCAAACGGCGGGCGTGGGCCCGGATGTGCTGGTGGGTGTGGCGGCCGAGCGCAGCGTGGAAATGGTCGTGGCCCTGCTGGCGGTGATCAAGGCCGGTGGCGCCTATGTGCCGCTGGACCCGGAATACCCGCGCGAGCGTTTGGCCTACATGATCGAGGACAGCGGCATCGAACTGCTGCTGACCCAATCGCACCTGCGCGAGCAGTTGCCGCTGCCGCAGGGCCTGGAGTGCCTGTTGCTCGACCAGCCGCTGAGCGGTTATGCCGAGCACGCGCCGGTGATCGAGGTCACTGGCGAGAACCTCGCCTACGTGATCTACACCTCCGGCTCCACCGGCAAGCCCAAGGGTGCGGGCAACCGCCACCGCGCTTTGACCAACCGTTTGTGCTGGATGCAACAGGCCTATGGCCTGACTGCTGGGGACCGGGTGGTGCAGAAAACCCCGTTCAGCTTCGACGTGTCGGTGTGGGAGTTCTTCTGGCCGCTGATGACCGGCGCTTGCCTGGTAGTCGCCGCGCCGGGGCTGCACCGCGACCCGGCGCAACTGATCGAGCTGATTCGCCGTGAACGCATCACCACGCTGCACTTCGTGCCGTCGATGCTGCAGGCCTTCGTTGCCGACCCTGCGGTGACGGGCTGCGACAGCCTGACCCGTATCGTTTGCAGCGGCGAGGCGCTGCCGGTGGATGCCCAGCGCCAGGTGTTCGACAAACTGCCAAATGCCGGGCTGTACAACCTGTATGGCCCGACCGAAGCGGCCATCGACGTGACCCATTGGACCTGCCGCGAAGAGGGCCGCGACAGCGTGCCGATCGGCGAGCCCATCGCCAACCTGCAGACCTATGTGCTGGACGCTGGCCTAGGCCCGGTGGCAGTGGGCGTGGTAGGCGAGCTGTACCTGGGCGGCACCGGCCTGGCGCGGGGGTATCACCGTCGTCCGGGGCTGACCGCCGAACGCTTCGTCGCCAGCCCCTTCGGTGACGGCGAGCGGCTGTACCGCACCGGCGACCTGGCGCGCTACCGCGCCGACGGGGTGATCGAGTACATGGGGCGTATCGACCATCAGGTGAAGATTCGCGGCCTGCGCATCGAGCTGGGCGAGATCGAAGCACGGCTGATGGAGCAGGACGAAGTGCGCGAAGCCGTGGTGCTGGCGGTGCCGGGTGCCGGGGGCCTGCAACTGGCGGGTTATCTGGTGCCCAGCACGCCAGTGGCGGACGACGCGGCGGCCGAAGCCTTGCGCGCCACTCTGCGCGAACGCCTGGGCGCGGTGCTGCCGGACTACATGGTGCCGGTGCACCTGCTGCTGCTCGATCAATTGCCGCTGAGCCCCAACGGCAAGCTGGAGCGTCGTGCGCTGCCGCACCCTGCGGTCGGCCAGTCGAAACAGGCCTATGTCGCGGCGCAGAGCGCCGTGGAAAAGACCCTCGCCGGGATCTGGCAGGACGTGCTCAAGTTGGAGCAGGTCGGGGTCAACGACAACTTTTTCGAGCTGGGTGGCGACTCGATCATCTCCATCCAGGTGGTCAGCCGCGCGCGGCAGGCCGGTATCCGCTTCACGCCCAAGGACCTGTTCCGCCACCAGACCATCCAGGGCCTGGCCGGTGCGGTGCGCATCGAGGCCGGGGGTCATGAGGCCGAGCAGGGGCCGGTGACCGGCCGGGCGGGGCTGCTGCCGATCCAGCAGGCGTTCTTCGCCTTGCCGCTGGCGCAGCGCGCGCACTGGAACCAATCGGTGTTGCTGCAACCAACCCGGGCGCTGGACGCCGATGCCCTGGAGCGCGCCTTGCAGGCGCTGCTGGTGCAGCATGACGCGCTGCGCCTGGGCTTCACCGAGGTGGACGGAAATTGGCAGGCACAGTTCCGTGAGGTGACCACGGTCGGTACGTTGCTGGAGCGGGTCGAGGGGGTACAGCCCGACGCCCTGCAAGCCCTGGGTGAGCGGGTGCAGCGTAGCCTCGACCTGGCCGACGGCCCGCTGGTCCGCGCCGTGCTGGTCACCCTTGGCGACGACAGCCAGCGCCTGTTGCTGGTGATCCACCACCTGGTGGTCGATGGCGTGTCGTGGCGGGTGTTGTTCGACGACCTGCAAAGCGCCTACCAGCAGAGCCTGCTTGGCCAGGCGCCGGACCTTGGGCCACGCACCAGTTCGGTCAAGGCCTGGGCCGAGCGCCTGGAAAGCTATGCGCACAGCGAGCAGGGCCAGGCGGAGCTTGCGTACTGGGAGCGTCTGCGCGAGGTGCAGGTGCACTGGCCTGTAGCCGCGCCGACGCAACCTTTGCTCAATCGCGACGCCGCCACGGTGCAAGTGCGCCTGGACGCGGCCCTGACCCGACAATTGCTGCAGCAGGCGCCTGCGGCCTATCGCACCCAGATCAACGACCTGTTGATGACGGCCCTGGCGCGCACCCTGGTGGCCTGGACCGGTGACGAGCACGCCCTGGTGCAACTGGAAGGGCACGGGCGCGAAGCCTTGTTTGACGACATCGACCTGACCCGTACGGTCGGTTGGTTCAGTTCGATGTTCAGCGTGTGCCTGACGCCGGCCGCCGAGCTGGGGGCCTCGATCAAGCAGGTCAAGGAGCAACTGCGCGCCATTCCGCATCGCGGCGTCGGTTTCGGGGCGCTGCGTTACTACGGCGAGCCGCAGGTGCGTGCGCTGCTCGCGGCGTTGCCGCAGCCGCGGGTGACCTTCAACTACCTGGGCCAGTTCGACGGCAGTTTCGCCGTGGACGATGGTGCGCTGTTCACCCCGGCAAACGAGTCTGCCGGGGCGGAGCAGGGCGAGGATGCACCGCTGGGCAACTGGCTGACGGTCAATGGCCAGCTGTATGGCGGCGAGCTGAGCCTGAACTGGATCTTCAGCCGTGCGCAGTTCGCCCCCGACGAGATTCAGGCCCTGGCCGAGCGTTACATCGAGCAGCTCGGCGCGTTGGTGCGTCACTGCGTGGAACTGCCGGTGCGCGGCGCGACGCCTTCGGATTTCCCGCTGTGCGGGCTCGATCAGGCCCAGCTCGAGCGCTTCCCCGGCCTGCTGGAGCAGGTCGAGGACATCTACCCGCTATCGCCGACCCAGCTGGGCATGCTGTTCCACACCCAGGAATCGGCGGCCAACCTGTACATCAACCAGACCAGCATCGAGGTCAAGGGCCTCGACGCCGGGGCGTTCATCGCCGCCTGGGCGCAGGTGGTGGCGCGCCACGAGATCCTGCGTACCGGCTTCTGGACCGCCAGCCACCTGGCCGAGCCGCTGCAGGTGGTCTACCGCCAGGGCAGCCTGCCGGCGCGCTGCCTGGACTGGCGCGAACGCACCGTCGAGCCAGGCGCCTTGCAGGCGCTGGCCGATGAGGATTGTGCGCGCGGCTTCGAGCTGCTCGAGGCGCCGCTGGCGCGCCTGAGCGTGGTGCGCCTGGATGACGACACCACGCAACTGATCTGGACCAGCCACCATATCCTCATGGACGGCTGGTCCAATTCGCGCCTGATGGGCGAGGTCTTCGAGTGCTATGCCGGGCATCCGCTGCCCACCAAGCGCGGGCATTTCCGCGACTATATCGGTTGGTTGCGCGCGCAGCCGGCGGCGCGGCAGGAAGCCTTCTGGCGCGAGCGCCTGGCAGGCCTGGAGGGGCCGACCAGCCTCAGCAGCAGCCTGCCGTTGCCGGCCGATGCGCAGGCTGAAGGCCATGCGGCGCTGTACCTGGACTGGGATGCCGCACGCACCCAACGCCTGCGCGAGGTCGCCCAGCAATTGCGGGTGACCCCCAACACGCTGGTGCAGGCGGCCTGGCTGTTGCTGTTGCAGCGCCATACCGGGCAGCAGACCGTGTGCTTCGGCGCCACGGTGGCCGGGCGCCCGGCGGAGTTGGCAGGTTCGGGTGAAATGCTTGGCCTGTTCATCAACACCTTGCCGATCGTCCAGACCCTGTCCGACCTGCAGCCGCTGGACCAATGGCTGCAGGCCCTGCAGGCCTGGAACCTGGAGGTGCGCGACCATGAGCACACGGCGCTGGCCGATATCCAGCGCTGGGCCGGGCAGGGCGCCGGTGGCCTGTTCGACAGCATCATCGTGTTCGAGAACTATCCGGTGGACGAGCGCCTGGCCCAGGCCCAGGACCAGCAGTTGCAGTTCGGCCAGGTGAGCACGCGAGACGTGACCAACTACGCCATGGACCTCGCGGTGCACCTGGGCGCGACCCTGAAGATCGAGTTCCTCTATCTGGTCGGGCGTTTCACGCCGGCCAGCGTTGAGCAGATCCTCGCCAGCTTCGAGACCTTGCTGCAGGCGATGCTCGACCAGCCGCAGGCTCGGCTTGGCAATCTCGGCCTGCTCGATCAGGCCGGGCAGCGGCAGTTGGTCGAAGCCAACCGCCTGGGCGGGCAGGCGCCGACGGCGCTGTTGGGCGAGCAGATCGCCCGCCACAGCCGCGAGCGCCCGACGCAGGTTGCGCTGGTGTGTGCCGGTCGCCAGTTGACCTACGCCCAACTCGAACAGCGGGCCAGCCGCCTGGCCGAGCTGCTGGTGGCGCAGGGTGTCGGCCCGGAAGTGCGGGTGGGCGTGGCCCTGCAGCGCTCGGTGGACATGGTGGTGGCGTTCTACGCCGTGATGAAGGCCGGTGGCGCCTATGTGCCGCTGGACATCGACTACCCCCGCGAGCGCCTGGACTGGATCCTCCAGGACAGCAACGCTGCCTTGATCCTCACCGAGCACAGCGTGCAGGCGCGCCTGCCGCAACGCGAGGGGGTGAACTGGCTGCCCCTCGACAGCCTTGACCTGGATTTTGCGGGCATCACCCGTGGCGCCGCGACGGTGTCGCCCGACAACCTGGCCTACCTGATCTACACCTCGGGTTCGACCGGCAAGCCCAAGGGCGTGGCGGTCACCCACGGCCCACTGGCCATGCATTGCGCGGCGATCGCCGAGCGCTACGAAATGGACGCGCGCACCCGCGAGCTGCTGTTCATGTCGTTCGCCTTCGATGGCGCCCAGGAGCGCTGGCTGTCGACCCTGAGCAATGGCGGTTGCCTGGTGATCCGTCCGGGCGAACTGTGGACGCCCGAACAGACCTGGCAAGCGTTGCATGCCGAGCGCATCGACATCGCCTGCTTCCCGCCGGCCTACCTGCAACAACTGGCCGAGTACGCCGAAGGCCGCGAGCCGCCGGCAGTGCGCATCTACTGCTTCGGTGGCGATGCGGTGGCCCAGGCCAACTACGACCTGGTGCGCCGCAACCTGCGCCCGCAGGCGCTGACCAATGGCTACGGCCCGACCGAAACCGTGGTCACGCCGCTGCTCTGGCGCGTTGCCGCCAACCAACCGTGCGAGGCGGTGTACGCACCGATCGGCACCCGCGTCGGCGAGCGTACCTTGTATGTGCTGGACGCTGCACTCAATCCGGTGCCGGACGGGGTTGCCGGTGAGCTCTACATCGGCGGTGAGGGCCTGGCGCGCGGCTACCATCAACGTCCGGATGTGACGGCCGAGCGTTTCGTCTGTGACCCGTTCGCGCAGGCGGGCGGGCGTCTGTACCGCACTGGCGACCTGGTGCGCCGTCGCGCCGATGGCGTGTTCGACTATCTCGGCCGCCTCGACAACCAGGTCAAGGTCCGCGGTTTCCGTATCGAACTGGGCGAGATCGAGGCGCGCCTGCGTGGGCGGGCCGAGGTGCGCGATGCCGTGGTGGTCGCGCGGGAGGTCAATGGCAGCAAGCAACTGGTCGCCTACGTGGTGGCCGAGGCGGGTGACAACCTGGCCGAAAGCCTGCGTGCGCACCTGGCCGATGAGTTGCCGGACTACATGGTCCCGGCGCAGATTATCCTGCTGGCGGCGCTGCCGCTGAGCGCCAATGGCAAGCTCGACCGCAAGGCCCTGCCTGACCCGCAGTTCAAGGCGCGTGAGCACGTGCCGGCCAGTACGCCGCAGGAACAGGCGCTGGTGCGTATCTGGCAGGAGGTGCTGGAACTCGACCAGGTCGGGATCACCGACAACTTCTTCGAACTGGGCGGCGACTCGCTGCGCGTGCTCAAGGTGCTGGGCAAGGTCCGCGCGGCACCTGAGCTGGGCCTGAGCCTGAAGCTGCGCGACATCATGAGCAAACCGACCATCGCCCAACTGTGCGGCAGCGAACGCAAGCCGCAGGCGCCGGATCCGCTGTTGGCGCTCAACCGTATCGTCGAAGGCAGCTCGCCGCTGTTCTGCCTGCATGCCGGCTTCGGCACGGTGTTCGACTACGAGCCGCTGGCCCGCCACCTGGATGGGCAGTGCACGGTCTATGGCCTGCAATGCCGCATGCTGCTGGACCGCGAGTGGCAGGACAGCTCGTTGGCGGCAATGGCCGGCGACTATGCCCAGGTCGTGCTGCGCAAGCAGCCCGAAGGGCCGCTGCGGCTGCTGGGCTGGTCGCTGGGTGGGCCGTTGGCGGTGCTGGTGGCCGCCGAGCTGATCCGCCTCGGCCGCGAAGTCAGCCTGCTGGGGTTGGTGGACAGTTACCTGCCGGGGCTGGCCGCAGCTGGCGGCGACTGGCGTGACGACTTCCACGGTTTCGTGGCGGTCACCCTGGGCGATGCGCCCGCAGCGGCGCTCGACCCCGCAACGCTGACGCAACTGGACGCCGATGCGTTGGCGGTGCAGATCGGGCAACTGCGCGAGCAGGGCAGCACCTCCGAGGTGTATGCCCGAATCGAGGCACAGGACCTGGCCCACACCTTCGTCGTGGCCATGCGCCTGAAAGCCCTGGGTGAGGCCTTGCACAGCCTGCCTGCGGTGGCGGCCGAAGCGCGCTGCTGGTGGGGCGAAGGCGTCGGCAGCCGCGAGCGTGCCAGTTTCGAAGCGGCACTCGGGCAGTGCCAGGCCAGTGCGGTGGTGGCGGCAGGGCACTTCGAATTGCTGCAGCACCCCAGCGTACTGGCGGATATCCGCGACAGCCTGGCCCCGACGTTCAGTCATTGAAACCTCGGGGGCCCGCCGCACAGGCGGGCGCCCGTATCGCGTCTTCCGAGGATTTTCCCAATGTCTCTGCATCCTGACCTGGCCGGTTTTCTCGAACTGGTCGAACTGGGCCGACTGACCGGTGCCAGCCAACCCATGCACCAGATGAGCGTCGAGCAGGCCCGTGCCGAATTCGAGCGCAGCTCCCAGGTGCTCGACCCGAGCCCGCCTGATGACCTGCAGGTCGAGCACCTGCAGATGGTGGATGGTGACGGCCAACCGCTGTCGGCACGGTTGTACCGTCGGCAGTCGCCGGTGGACGGTCTGCAGCCGGTGCTGTTGTATTTTCACGGTGGCGGCTATGTGGTCGGCAGCCTGGACTCCCACGATGCGGTATGTCGCCGCCTGGCGATGTGCAGCGATTTTGCGGTCCTCGCGCCAGCCTACCGCCTGGCGCCGGAAGCACCCTTCCCAGCGGCTGCGGACGATGCCCTGGCCAGTGCCCGCTGGCTGGTGGAGCACGGCGAGGCGCAGCGCCTGGATGCCCGCCGGGTGGTGGTCAGTGGCGACAGCGCCGGGGCCAGCCTGGCCATCGTCGTCGCCGCCGTGGCCGCGCAGCATCCGGAGAAGGCGGCGTTGCGTCCGTTGGCGCAGTTGCTGTTTTATCCGGTCACCGACATCAGCTGCCAGCGGCCGTCCCATGGGAAATTCGCCGAGGGTTACCTGCTCGAGAGCGAAACCCTGGAATGGTTCTACCGGCACTACGTGCGTGACGCATCGCAGCGCCTCGATTGGCGGGTGTCGCCGTTGCACCTGGCGGCGCTCGAAGGGCTGGCGCCCACCTGGATGGCCCTGGCCGGGCATGATCCGTTGCTCGATGAAGGTGTTGCCTGGGCGCACGCCCTGGAAAAGGCCGGCGTGCCGCTGCAGTGGCGGGTGGAAGAGGCACTGACCCACGATTTCCTGCGGATGCAGGGGATGGTCGAGGCCGTGGAGGGGATTTATGCCGAAGTGGGGCGCTGGTTGAAGGCGGTCGGCGCAGGTTGTCAATCAAACGGTAATATCTGATAGCCATATTAGCCGGCCATCAACAATCACAATGGTCGCCCCAACATGCATTTCACGCCGCACCGTCTGGCCCTGTGTGTCGCCCTGGCCAGTGCTGCCCTTGCCGCCAACGCCACCGATTACCAGGTTGGCAATGCCAGTACCAGCACGCTGGAACTCAAGAAGGGCGACACGCTCAAGGTGACGCCGACCGGCAGCATCGTCTCGGGTGCCGACGACGGGGTGATCCTGCCCAAGCAGACCAGTGGCACCACGGTCAGCGTCGACAATGCCGGGATCATTCGCTCCACTGTGGCCCGTGGTATCGACACCAAGGATGGCGGCACCGACCAGAGCTTCTTCGTCATCACCAACCGCGCCGGGGCGCTGATCCAAGGTACCAACGACGGTATCCGTTTCCAGACCAACCCCAGCGCGGGCGGCAGCCTCAAGATCAGCAACGCCGGGACCATCGAATCCATTACCGATGGCCAGGCCATCGATCTGGAGGCCATCAACAACCCAGGTTTCAGCACCACCCTGGTGAACGAGGCGAGCGGCGTGATCCACGCCGTGGGCAACGACGCGATCAAGACCGGCTCCAACGCCACCATCACCAACTACGGGCGTATCTACACCGACACCGCGCCCCAGGATGCCAAGGGCCTGGACCAGAAATACGACGGCATCAAGATCGGCACTTCGACCGGCGTCACCGTGTACAACTACGGCAGCATCAGTGCCGATCGTCACGGCATCGACCTCAAGACCGACGCCACCCTCTACAACTATGCCGGTGCCAGCGTCACCGGGCGCAACGGCTCGGGCTTCGGCTCCGACGGTACTGGCACCGTGTACAACTGGGGCACCATCACCGGTGCCATCGCCGACGGCAAGATCAATGGCGATGGCGATGGCGTCGATATCGACTTGATCGGCCACATTTACAACGCCGGCACCATCCAGGGCCTGGGCGCCAAGGGCGTGGACAGCGGCGGGAGGCCCAACGGCAGCGAAGGCATCGCCATGGGCGGCGGTACGGTCACCAACACCAGCACCGGCCTGATCCGCAGCGTCGACAACGGCATTTTGGTGGACGACGGTGCCGAAGGTTCGGGTGTCGGCGCCACCACCATCGACAACGCCGGCACCATTCGTGGCGAGCGTGGCTTCGGCATCAAGCTGGTCGGCAACTTCGATGACACCGTGATCAACAGCGGCACCATCAGCGGCGGCAACGGCCTGGCATTGAGCATGGGCGGCGGCGACGACCGCCTGATCGTGCGTACCGGTGGGGTGTTCAATGGCCTGGTGGATGCGGGCGATGGCGTCGATACGCTGCAGCTCGAGGGCAGTGGCCAGTTCGGCAACAGCGCCAACTTCGAGAAGCTGTTGGTCTCCGGGGGCACCTGGACGCTGAGCAGCGTCAACGATTTCAGCCAGGGTGGCGAGATCACCCAGGGCGCGGCGCTGGTCAACCAGGGCAGCGTGCTCGGCAGTTTGCGGGTAGACCGGGGGGCGATCTACGCGGGCGGTGGTGTGGTCGGTGGTCTCGACGTCAGGGGCACGATGCTGACCAACACCGGGCTGGGCGTGGCCACGGTCAAGGGCGACCTGAAGTTCGATTCGGGCGCCAGCCTGGTCTATGGCGTCAACGCCGACGGCAGCAGCGCGCCGATCACCGTCACCGGTACCGCCAATCTGGGCGGTGCCACCCTGCGCATCCAGCCGACGCCTGGCCACTACCCCTGGCAGAGCCAGTACACCGTGCTCAACGCCGGTGCGATCAACGGCACCTTTGGCCAGGTCACCAGTGACTACGCCTTCCTCACCCCGAAACTGAGCTACAGCAGCCACTCGGTGGGCCTGACCTACACCCGCAACGACGTCGCCTTCGACCAGTTCGCCCGCAGCGCCAACGCTGGCGCTGCGGCGCGCAGCCTGGCCAGCCTGGGCAGCGGCAGTGCGCTGTACAGTGCGCTGCTCAATACCTCGAACGCCAGCGCGGGCAATGCCATCGAACAGCTGTCGGGCAGCAACACCGCCAACCTCGCGGCAGCCACCCTGGCCGGCAGCGCCCAGGTGGGCAGCACCATGCTTGGCGCCTTGCAGTCGATGGGCAGCAATGCCGGGTTGCTGGTGGGCCTGGATCAGCAGGACACCCCGGTGCTCGCCGCCACCGGCCTGCCCCAGGGCGTGTGCAACCTCAACGACCCGAACGCCCAGGGGCGAGTGTGGGGCCAGGCGCTGGGCAGCTACGGCAAGGTCGATGGCAGCCACGGCGCCAGCAGCCTGGAACAGCGCACCGGCGGCGCGGTGATGGGCCTGGACTGGGCGGTGGGCAGCGACTGGCGCCTGGGCTTGCTGGGTGGCTACTCGCGCACCCGTCTGGACGCCAGCGGCCTGGATGGCAAGGTGCGCAGCTGGCATGCCGGCGTCTACGCCCAACGCCAGAGTGGCCCGCTGGCCCTGCGCCTGGGCGCGGCGTACAGCAGCCATGACGGCGACAGCAAGCGCAGCGTGGCCTTCGATGGCTTCGATGAGCGGCTGAAGGGCAACTACGATGCCGACAGCCAGCAGGCCTTCGCCGAGCTGGGCTATGCCCTGGGCAGTGGGCGCCTGAGTGCCGAGCCTTTCGCCAACCTGGGCTACCAGCGCTATCACCGCGACAGCTACCGCGAGAAGGGCGGCGATGCTGCGTTGGCGGTGGATGCCGACACGCAGGACAACGTCACCAGTACCTTCGGCGTGCGCATCGCACACCTGGGGCAACTGGACAACGGCATGAGCCTGACGCCCCGCGCCAGCCTGGGCTGGCGCCACACCTATGGCAACCTCGACACCCGCACGCGCCAGGCGTTCCTGGCCGGCGGCGATGCGTTCAGCGTCCAGGGCAGTGCGCTGGACCGTGACAGCCTGGTCGTCGAGGCCGGGCTGGAGCTGGGGCTCAGCGCACGGCAGAGTGTGGGCCTGGGCTACAACGGCGAGTTGGGCAGCAATGCGCGTAATCACGCCGTGATGGGGCAATGGCAGTTGAAGTTCTGATCGCCCGTCGATACACCTGAAGCCGGGGCCGCAAAGGCCCCGGCAGCGTTTCAGCGCAGGTCGCGTTCCAGCGACTTCCACAGCTCGAGCATGGTCGGGTTGCTGTTGCCGATCGAGCGGAATGACCAGATTTCCAGTTCCGCGCTCCACTCGTCCCCGCCTGCGCGTACCAGCCGACCGCTGGCCAGTTCCTCCTCGACCGCCGACTCCGGCAGCCAGGCGATGCCATAGCCTTCGCGGGCCATGCGCATCAGGTGCATGGCCATGTCGGCTTCGTAGAAGCGCT
Source organism: Pseudomonas sp. NBRC 111143 (assembly GCF_001320965.1). Classification (NCBI taxonomy): domain Bacteria; kingdom Pseudomonadati; phylum Pseudomonadota; class Gammaproteobacteria; order Pseudomonadales; family Pseudomonadaceae; genus Pseudomonas; species Pseudomonas sp. NBRC 111143. The sequence goes on from NZ_BCBT01000022.1 coordinate 79,809, forward strand.
TGAGGTGAGGTTGCGCGTTGCCCTGCAGCAGCACATCCACCACCCGCCCGAGAAACGAGGTAGAGGTGTAGGCGAGGTAGGGGATGGGCTTGCCCGCTGCCCCCGGCAGGGCGAACAGCGGGCGCCCATCTGCGTCGGGCGCCGACACCGGGAAGAAGGCATCGCTGCCCAGGCGCAGGCCGACGAACTTGTCACGGTCGAGAATGATCGGTGCACGCGGGTGGCTGTAGCCGATCATCAGGTCGCAGCTGCCTTCGGCCAGGGCGATGACCGCTTCCTGCACGTTGGCGGCCAGCACCCGCGCATTGAAGTAGCCGTAGCGCCGCTGGAAACCGGCGAACCAGGTGGGCAGGAAGGTCATCGACAGGGTGTGCCCGGCCACCACCTGGATCGAGCGCCCGGGCATGCGCTCGCCACGGCGCAGCGCCGAGCGCAGGTCATGGAAGATCGACAGCGCGTCTCGGCCTTCGTCGCAGAAGGTCTTGCCGGCGGCGGTCAGTTGCACCGGATAGGTGCTGCGGTCGACCAGCTCGACGCCGACCCATTCCTCCAGCGAGCGAATGCGTCGCGACAGCGCAGACTGGGTGATGCAGCGGATCTCGGCCGCGCGGGAAAAGCTCTTGGTCTCGGCGATGGCCAGCAGGTCATCGATCCATTTGGTTTGCATGGTGGTGGGCCTGTGGATGGCGCGCAGACTCTGCAGTTGCACCCTGTGGGAGCGGGCTTGCCCGCGAAAGGAACACCGCGATGCATGGCACCGGCTACGCCGGTGATCGCGGGACAAGCCCGCTCCCACAGGGATTGGGCTGGCCTTTAGATTTTGAACAAGACAGTTGCTCCTACAGGTTATGTGGCGCGGTTCAATGTTGGCATTTTATTCCCGCTTCGACCTAAATTCACCGCCATTCGACAACTATGCGAATTACGCATGAACCCATCGCGCATCCTCATCAACTGCCCCGGCCGTGCGTCGTAGCCTGTTGCTGTCCCTCCCGCATTCGACAGACAGAGGTCGAGATGAATAACAAGAAACTACCCCGTTACATCGCCGTGGCGATCCTGCTCGGCATCGTCGTCGGCTGGCTGTGCAACACCTACGCAGGCTCCGCGGACGCCGCCGAGCAGATTGCCGGCTACTTCAGCCTGGTCACCGACATCTTCCTGCGCATGATCAAGATGATCATCGCCCCTCTGGTGTTCGCCACCCTGGTCGCAGGGATCAGCAGCCTGGGCAACTCCGGCTCGGTGGGGCGCATCGGCCTGCGCTCGATGATCTGGTTCGTCAGCGCCTCGGTGTTCTCCCTGGCCCTGGGCATGCTGCTGGTGAACCTGTTCCAGCCTGGCGCCCACCTGAACCTGAGCGTGGAGTCGGGCCAGGCAGTGAGCGCGGTGGCGGTCAACGCCGGGGACTTCAGCCTCAAGACCTTCATCAGCCATGTGTTCCCGCGCAGCATCGCCGAAGCCATGGCCAACAACGAGATCCTGCAGATCGTGGTGTTCTCGCTGTTCTTCGGGCTGGCGCTGGCGTTCGTCAAGCAACGTGGCAACACCCGCATCGGCGAGCTGGTGGACGAGCTGGCCAAGGTGATGTTCCGCATCACCGACTACGTGATGATGTTCGCTCCGGTCGGCGTCTTCGCCGCGCTGGCCGCTGCCGTCACCACCCAGGGCATTGGCCTGTTGTTCGACTACGGCAAGCTGATCGGCCAGTTCTACCTGGGCATCCTGCTGCTGTGGCTGGCGCTGTTCGCGGTGGGCTACGGCTTCCTCGGGCGCCCGGTGTTCACCCTGGGCAAGCTGATCCGCGAGCCGGTGCTGCTGGCGTTCTCCACTGCGAGCAGTGAATCGGCCTACCCCAAGACCATCGATGCGCTGGAGAAATTCGGTGCACCCAAGCGCGTGTCGAGCTTCGTCCTGCCGCTGGGCTACTCGTTCAACCTCGACGGCTCGATGATGTACCAGGCCTTCGCGATCATGTTCATCGCCCAGGCCTACAACATCGAGCTGAGCTTCACCCAGCAAGTGCTGATCCTGCTGACCCTGATGGTCACCAGCAAGGGCATGGCCGGGGTGGCGCGGGCCTCGGTGGTGGTGGTCGCGGCCACGCTGCCGATGTTCCACCTGCCCGAGGCCGGACTGTTGCTGATCCTGGCGATCGACCAGTTCCTCGACATGGGCCGTACCGCGACCAACGTGGTGGGCAACAGCATCGCCACGGCGGTGATCGCCGACCTCGAACGGCGCCATAAGGATGCCCCGACGCCTGTCGAACCTGCGCTGAAACCTGCCGCCCACGCCTGATCCGGAACGTCCCATGAAAAGCCCACGCAAGACCGCCAACGCGCGCACCCTCGGCATCATCGGCGGCCTCGGCTCGCTGGCCGGTGGCGATCTGTTTCTCAAGCTGCTCAAGAGCCAGCCCCTGCTGGCCGAACAGGGGCGCTACCACCTGCTGTTCGAGCAGCACCCGTTCAAGGACCTGGCGTTGCCGCTCAGCGCGGGCGCGAGCATGACCTCGCGCAAGCTCTACGTGTTCCAGGTCTGCCAGGGCTATGCCGACAGCGGTGCCGACGCCGTGCTGGTGCCGTGCTTCGCCAGCCATACCTTCATCGACGAACTGCGCGCCGAGCTGCAGATCGCCATCGTCGACCTGATGGCGGCGCTCAAGGCCCATGTGGCGCACATCGCCCCGCCCGGTGCGCGCCTGGGCGTGCTGGCTTCGGACTATGTGCGCGCCTCGGGGTTGTTCGAGCGGCATCTTGCCGACGACTACGAGCTGATCCATCCCTCGCCGGTGCAGCAGGCGGCGTTGATGGAGGCGGTGTACGGGCCAGCAGGCATCAAGGCCGGACATCTGTATGGGGTGGCGCTGGAGCTGCTGCATCAGGTTTGCCTGGAGCTCGAGGGCCAGGGCGCGACGCTGTTGCTGCCGGGCATGACCGAGCTGTCGTTGCTGGCGCCGGAGCTGATGCGCCGTGGCATTCACTGCGTCGATGCCAACCAGGTGTATGCCGACTTCGCCAGCGCCACCGACTCGCTGCCCAGCCTTGCGCCGTTCAAGCTGGGGATCGTCGGTGGCGTGGGGCCGGCGGCGACCGTGGATTTCATGGGCAAGGTAGTGAAGAACACCCCGGCCGGGCGTGACCAGGACCATATCAGGATGGTGGTCGAGCAAAACCCGCAGATCCCCGATCGCACCGCCAACCTGCTGCGCCAGGAGGCCGACCCGACCGTGGCGATGTACTCGACCTGCCGCCGCCTGGAAGAGGAGGGCGCCGATGCCATCGCGATCCCGTGCAACACCGCGCATGCCTATGTCGAGCGGATCCAGGAGCATCTGGCGGTGCCGATCGTCAACATGCTGAGCGAGACCATCGATTTCATTCTGCACCGCTATGGTCGTGAGGTGCGGGTGGGGCTGCTGGCGACCTCGGGCACGTTGCAGAGTGGGGTCTATCACGCGGCGGCCGAACGCGTCGGCCTGTCGTTGCTGGTGCCGGACGATGCGGCGCAGGCGCGGGTGATGCGTGCGATCTATGGTGAGGAAGGCGTCAAGGCGGGATTTACCGAAGGGCAGTGTCGGGATGACCTGCTGGCAGGCGCCGGGCAACTGGTCGGGCAGGGCGCGCGGGTGTTGATCCTGGGTTGTACCGAATTGCCGTTGATTCTGGCCCAGGCCGATGGCTTCCCCATCGACGGGGTACAGGTGGCACTGGTGGACCCGACCGATGTGCTGGCGCGCCGCTGCGTGGCGTTGGCGCGAGGGCTGAGGTAAGCGCAGCGGGCATGCCCGCTGCCGCAGGAGGTGCTGTGGTCAGTTTTGGTAATCGCGCCCCTCGCGATCCAGTTGCCGGATCAACGCATCCCAGTGCCGCTGGATCCCTTCGCCAAGCCCGTCGGAAAAGCGCTTCGACTGCTCATGCACCTTGGCAATCGCCGCCGGGGAGGCGTACTGCAGCTGGTCGTTGCCACCGGCCTGGGCGGCGATCTGGATGTTGCAGGCGCGCTCCAGGCCGTGCAGCTCACGGAAGGCATGCTCGACGCTGATGCCGCCGGTGAGCAGGCCGTGATTGCGCAGGATCAGGATGTTGCTTTGCCCCAGGTTGGCCACCAGGCGCTGCTGTTCATCCAGGTCCAGCGCGACGCCCTCGTAGTCGTGATACACCACGCGGCTGTAATAGGCCAACGCATGCTGGGAGACCGGCAACAGGCCGTCACGCTGGGCAGACACCGCCGCGCCATCGCGGGTGTGGGTGTGCAATACGGCCTTGAGGTCGGGGCGGGCGCGGTGGATCGCGCTGTGGATGACGTAGCCGGCCTGGTTGATGCCCAGGCCCAGCGGGTCGTCGATGATCGTGCCGTCGACATCCACCTTGACCAGGTTCGACGCGGTGATTTCGTCGAACAGCAGGCCGAAGGCGTTGATCAGGAAGTGCTCGTCCGGGCCGGGAACCCGTGCCGAGAAGTGCGTGTAGATGTGATCGGTCCAGCGGAACAGGGCCGCCAGGCGATAGGCGGCGGCGAGCTTGACCCGCACCTCCCATTCCTCGGCGCTGACCCGTAGGCGCACGGCCTCCTGGCTGGGAGGTACGACGGACAGTGGACTCATGCGGTGCTCCAGTGCAAGCAGTACGGTGTGAACAGGACCGTAGGCGTCTGGCGCAACGCTGTAAAAGTCTTTTTGGTTCTATGCTAATTATTCGTTTTAAGAATTATATTTTTTGTTTTTATGCAAGGTGATCATTTAGCCGGGTCAGCTCGCTGCGCTGTTCAGGCGGGTGCCTGCCACGGCGCCGAACAGCTCCACCGGCTCCTGGAGGTTGCCCAGGTAGCGTGGATGGAACAGCCACAGGTCGACTTGCGGCTTGAAATCGCTGACGTTGACGATATCCAGCAGGTCTCGATGGCGACTGGCAAGCAACAGCGGTTCGGGCACCAGACCCAGGCCCTGGCCGTTGGCGACCAGCCCCAGTTGCAACTCGGTGCCGAAGGTTTCGAGGTTGATCGACAGTGACAGCCCCTGTTCGCTCAATGCGCGCTGCAGCCCGGCGCGAAAGCCGCAACCATCGGGGTTGAGCACCCAGCCGCGGGTATAGCAGTCGCGCAACTTGTAGCTGCGCTTGCCGGTGCTGCCCTTGGCCGCGACCACCCGCAACGGCATACGCGTGATGGAATGGCTGGCGATGCCCTCGGGGAAGATCTTGCCCGGTGGGAAGAGCGCCGCAGCGGCATCCAGCTCGCCGTTTTCCATGCGCGCGATCAGGCTGCTGCCCCAGCCGCTGGTGACCTGGGTGCGCAGCTCAGGGTAGGCCTGGCGGATCTGCGCCAGGGCCTCGAGCAGCACCACGTCGCCCAGTGTCTGCGGCACGCCCAGGCGCAGGGTGCCGGACGGCGCGCCATCGTTGGCCACCAGTTCGCGCAGGGCGTCGATTTCACGCAGGATGGCCTTGCACTGCTCGTACACACGCAGGCCCATGGGCGTGGGCTTGAGTGGCTTGGTGTTGCGGTCGAGCAAGGTGGCGCCGAGGTCTTCCTCGAAGTTCTGCACGCGCCGGGTGATGGCCGGCTGGGTCAGTTGCAGCGCTTCGGCGGCAAGGTTGGTCGACTGGCAACGGATGACGGCCACGAAGGCGTCCATGTCATCGATTTTCATATTCGGCGCTCACATATTGAGACTGGAGGACATACCCGCAGAGCATAATCCTGATGGTCGGGATTGTCACAGTTCGATGAGCGAGGCAAGCAGGGCGGCCTTCGCCGCCCGTGGCGAGCGTCAGCGGGCGTTGCGCGCCCGTGCCACCCGCGAGCCGTTGGCACGCCCCAGCACGTCGCTGATGCGCTGGCCGGCGGCGACCAGTTTGTCCAGGTCGATACCGGTCTCGATGCCCAGGCCTTGCAGCAGGTACAGCACGTCTTCGGTGGCGATGTTGCCAGTGGCGCCCTTGGCGTAGGGGCAGCCGCCGAGCCCGGCCACCGAGCTGTCGAACACGCTGATCCCTTCGAGCAGGCTGGCATAGACATTGGCCAGGGCTTGGCCGTAGGTGTCGTGGAAGTGGCCGGCAAGCTGCTCGCGCGGCACCTGCGCCGAGACCACCTCGAACAGGCGCCGGGTATCGCCGGCGGTGCCGGTGCCGATGGTGTCGCCCAGCGACACTTCGTAGCAGCCCATGTCGTGCAGGGCCCGGGCGACCGGGGCGACCTGCTCGGCGCTGACCTTGCCTTCATAAGGGCAGCCGAGCACGCAGGATACATAGCCGCGCACCCGGATACCGTGCTCGCGGGCGGCGTCCATGATCGGTTCGAAGCGCTGCAGGCTCTCGCTGATCGAGCAGTTGATGTTGCGCTGGGAGAATGCCTCGGACGCCGCGGCGAACACCGCCACCTCCTTGACCCCGGCTGCCAGTGCATCTTCGAAACCGCGCAAGTTCGGCGCCAGGGCCGCGTAGGTCACCCCGGCACGCTGGCGGATGCCGGCAAACACCTCGGCCGATCCACCCATTTGCGGCACCCACTTGGGCGAGACGAAACTGCCCACCTCGATGTAGGAGAGCCCGGCGTCGGTGAGGTCGTCCACCAGCCGCACCTTGTCGGCGACGCTGATGGGTTGGGCTTCGTTCTGCAAGCCGTCGCGCGGGCCGACTTCGACCAGGCGCACGTGTGCGGGCAATGACATGGCGGGGTTCCTGTGGCGAATCAGCGGTTATTGTTCAGGGTGGCGGCCAGGGCCTGCTCGCAGCGCTCCTGGGCAGTGTCCAGCTCCAGGTGCATCTGCTGGATATCGAGCATCTGCTGCTCCAGTTGCGCACGGCGTTCGGCGATCTTGGCCAGCATGCTGGTGAGCTGCTTGAGGTTGCCGCCGCTGGGGTCGTACAGCTCGATCAGCTCGCGACATTCGGCCAGCGAGAAGCCGATGCGCTTGCCGCGCAGGATCAGCTTGAGGGTCACCTTGTCACGCGCCGAATAGATGCGCTCCAGGCCGCGGCGCTCGGGGCTCAGCAGACCCTGCTCCTCGTAGAAGCGGATGGCGCGGGTGGTGATGTCCAGCTCGCGGGACAGGTCGGAGATGCTGTAGGTCTGGCTGCTCATGCTCGGGCTCGGGGGTGGAATGTGAGTAAGCTAAAGGCAGGTTGACGTATACGTCAAGGTGATTGCGCAGTGCCGCTGCGTCGGTAGGCATTGGGCGTCTGGCCGCTGAGGCGTTTGAAGAAGCGTGCGAAGTAGGTGGGATCGCTGAAACCCAGGCTGTCGGACAACTGGCCGATGCTCATGCGCGTGTAGGTCAGGTTGCGCCGCGCTTCGAGCAGCAGGCGCTGGTGGATCACCTGCAACGCGGTCTGCCCGCTCAGCGCACGGCACAGCTGGTTGAGCTGCAGGCTGGTGACGCCCAGGCGTGCAGCAAACTCATCGACCGACAGGTGCTGGCGGTAATGCGCTTCGACCAGGCGCAGGTAGTGCCCGAGCAGGTGGCGGTCGCGCTCGTCGCGGTTGCGCGGCGCCTGGCCCAGTTGCTGGCGGCGGCTGATCCACACCATCAGGGCGGTCACCAGCGCCTGCAGCATGGCCGCCCGCGCGGGTGCGCTGCCCTGGTATTCCTGCTGCAAGGTGTCGATCAGCCCGCGCAGGCGCGTGCGGTCGCGGCCCAGCGGGTAGCAGGCCGCCGATGCCAGCACCGCCAGTGGTGCTCCCAGGCGCTGCTCGAGGTCGGCCACCAGCGCCGTACCGAAGGTCAGTACATGGCCCTGGATGTCGGCGCTGAAGCGAAAGCCATGCACCGTCAGCGGTGGCACCACCTGGATCGCCGCCTCGTGGATCTCGCTGCGTCGACCTTCTATTTCCACCAGCGCGTGCCCGCGCTGCACGTAGAGCAACTGGAACAGTTCGGCATGCTGGTGCGGCTTGATTTCCCAGTGGTGCAGGCGGCTGCGTGCGGGAATCGATTCGCAGTGCAGCAGATCGGTGCCGGGCCAGGCGTGGTTCTCGCCATAGAGCTGGAACAGCGGTACGCCGGGAAGGGAGGATTTCATAATCGGGACACCTGTGCGCTGATCGCACGGAATTTTGAAAAGTGCAGATTTTCCATCGGATATGACACCTTTTCAGCATTTTGCGCCAGTAAAAATGCAGGGGCTAACCCGAATAACGTATGCCGGCTGCCGCCAGTACGGCATCGACAAGGCGAGACAACAACAATGAAAACCCAGGTTGCAATCATTGGCGCCGGCCCTTCTGGCCTGCTGCTTGGTCAACTGCTGCACAAGGCGGGCATCGACACGCTCATTCTCGAACGCCAGACCCCTGAGTACGTGCTTGGCCGTATCCGCGCCGGTGTGCTGGAGCAGGGCACCGTTGACCTGCTGCGCGAGGCCGGGGTATCGGCGCGCATGGACCGTGAGGGGCTGGTGCACGAGGGTGTCGAACTGTTGGTGGCAGGACGCCGCCAGCGCCTGGACCTCAAGGCCCTGACCGGCGGCAAGACGGTGATGGTGTACGGCCAGACCGAAGTCACCCGCGACCTCATGCAGGCCCGCGAGCAGAGCGGGGCGCCGATCGTGTATGGCGCGAGCAATGTGCAACCGCACGGGCTCAAGGACGAGCGGCCTTACGTGACCTACGAGAAGGACGGCCAGTTGCACCGCGTCGAGTGCGATTACATCGCGGGTTGCGACGGTTTTCATGGCGTTTCGCGCCAGAGCATTCCACAGGGCGTGCTCAAGCAGTACGAGCGCGTCTATCCGTTTGGTTGGCTGGGGTTGCTGGCCGATACCCCGCCGGTCAACCACGAGCTGATCTATGCGCATCATGATCGTGGTTTCGTGTTGTGCAGCCAGCGCTCCACAACCCGCAGCCGATACTACCTGCAGGTGCCGCTGGACGAGCGGGTGGAGAACTGGCCCGATGCGCGTTTCTGGGACGAACTCAGGGCGCGTCTGCCCGAGGACGTCGCCGCGCGCCTGGTCACCGGCCCCGCGCTGGAAAAGAGCATCGCGCCGCTGCGCAGCCTGGTGGTCGAGCCGATGCAGTACGGGCACCTGTTCCTGGTGGGGGATGCGGCGCATATCGTGCCACCGACCGGGGCCAAGGGCCTGAACCTGGCAGCCTCGGATGTCAACTACCTGTATCGCATCCTGGTCAAGGTCTACCGCGAAGGCCGCACCGACCTGCTGGAGCGCTACTCACCGCTGGCGCTGCGGCGGGTCTGGAAGGGCGAGCGTTTCAGTTGGTTCATGACCCAGCTGCTGCATGATTTTGGCGAGCACAAGGATGCCTGGGACCAGAAGATGCAGGAGGCCGACCGGGAGTACTTCCTGTCGTCCGAGGCCGGCCTGGTGAACATTGCCGAGAATTATGTGGGCTTGCCGTACGAGGAGGTGTAGGAGTAACTGTCTTTTTCAAATCTAAAGGCCAGCCCAATCCCCCT
>NZ_BCBT01000023.1:0-88490 GCF_001320965.1 Pseudomonas sp. NBRC 111143
TACGCCGCAGCTTTACGCTCAGCTCGCCGGCCGAACTTCGCGAATCAGGTAGTCCAGCGAATAGCCCAGCCGCGCTGCCAACGCCTCGGCCCGCGCCTGCAAACCCTCCAGATCCAGTGCCTGCTCCAGATCCGCCGGCACCAGCAGGATCACGTTGCCCTCCTTCACCGGCAGCTCCCAGTAATGCCGGTGATACAACCCACGCAACAATGCCGCACCCAAAGGCCGACCATCGTCGCTGGCCCACTGGTTGATCACCAGCCAGCCTCCCAGATTGAGCTGCTGTTGGCACTGTTCCAGAAAGCCCCAGGCCAGATGGCCTACGCCCGGGCCATGATCGGTATAGAGATCGACGAAAATCAGGTCGGCCTTCTCAGCCGTGGGCAGCAGTTCCAGGGCATCGCCAACGCGCACGTACAAGCGCGGATCATCATCGAGCCCCATGTATTCCATGGCCAGACGCGGCACGTCCGGGCGCAGCTCGATGGCCTCGACATCCTCCAGCGGCAGGAACTTCAGGCAGGCCTGGGTCAGGGTACCGGCCCCCAGCCCCAGGAACAGTGCGCTCTCCGGCTGCGGATGGCAGAGTGCACCGACCAGCATCGCACGCGTGTAGTCGTACTCCAGCCAACTGGGGTCGGCGGTGAAGGTACAGCTCTGCTCGATGGCGTCACCGAATTCGAGGAAGCGATAATCCTCGACCTCGTACACACTGATGACCCCGTAGGCATCTTCCACCCGGGCCAGCAGCCGTTCTTCCCGCTCCGTCGCCATCGCCTGCCACCTGCACACACAAAAACCGGCATTGTCCGCCAATGCCTGCGGTGCAACAAGCGCGCTGCCAACTGTTACCATGGCAGGTACGCCTGAACCGACCACATCGAGCCCGTGATGAACCGACCCTGGACCCCCGACAGCTGGCGCGCCCTGCCGATCCAGCAACAACCGACCTACCCCGACGCCGCTCACCTGCTCAAGGTCGAGCAGACCCTGGCCAGCTACCCGCCGCTGGTGTTCGCCGGCGAAGCCCGCGAGTTGCGCCGCCAGTTCGCCGAGGTCACCCAGGGCCGCGCCTTCCTGCTGCAAGGTGGCGACTGCGCCGAGAGTTTCGCCGAGTTCTCCGCCGCGAAGATCCGCGACACCTTCAAGGTGCTGCTGCAGATGGCCATCGTCATGACCTTCGCCGCTGGCTGCCCGGTGGTGAAGGTCGGACGCATGGCCGGGCAGTTCGCCAAACCGCGCTCGGCCAACGACGAAACCATCGGCCAGGTCACCCTGCCCGCCTACCGCGGCGACATCGTCAATGGTATCGGCTTCGACGCCGCCAGCCGCGTCCCCGACCCTGAGCGCCTGCTGCAGGCGTACCACCAGGCCACCGCCAGCCTCAACCTGCTGCGCGCCTTCGCCCAGGGCGGCTTCGCCGACCTGCACCAGGTGCACAAGTGGAACCTGGATTTCATCGCCAACTCGGCGCTGGCCGACAAATACCATCAGCTTGCTGATCGCATCGACGAGACCCTGGCCTTCATGCGTGCCTGCGGCCTGGACAGCGCACCGCAACTGCGCGAGACCAGCTTCTTCACCGCCCACGAGGCGCTGCTGCTCAACTACGAGGAAGCCTTCGTACGCCGCGACAGCCTGACGGGGGACTACTACGACTGCTCGGCGCACATGCTGTGGATCGGCGACCGCACCCGCCAGCTCGACGGTGCCCACGTGGAGTTCCTGCGGGGCGTGCACAACCCGATCGGGGTCAAGGTCGGTCCAAGCATGAACACCGAGGATCTGATCCGCCTGATCGACGTGCTCAACCCGGACAACGACCCCGGCCGCCTGAACCTGATCGTGCGCATGGGGGCGAACAAGGTCGGCGATCACCTGCCCGGGCTGATCCGCGCCGTCGAGCGCGAGGGGCGCCAGGTGCTGTGGAGCTCCGACCCGATGCACGGCAACACCATCAAGGCCAGCAGTGGCTACAAGACCCGCGATTTCGCGCAGATCCTCGACGAAGTGCGGCAGTTCTTCCAGGTGCACCAGGCCGAAGGCAGCCACGCCGGGGGTATCCATATCGAAATGACCGGGCAGAATGTCACAGAATGCATCGGCGGCGCCCGGCCGATCACCGAAGATGGCCTGTCGGACCGCTACCACACCCATTGCGACCCCCGGATGAACGCCGATCAATCACTGGAACTGGCCTTCCTGATCGCCGAAACCCTCAAGCAGGTGCGTCGCTGAGGGCCTGACGCAACGGCCCTGCCGACTCGCGCGCGCAATCCAGGCGCACCCGCTCCAGGCCCAGCCACCCCGCCAGCCGTTCCAGGCTGCGGGCCAGGGCCTGGAAGCCCTCTTCATCCAGCCCCTGGACCTCCTCATGCACGGCATGCACCGCCAGCTCACCGCGTGCTCGCTCCGCACGCAGGTCCAGGCGCGCGGCGATACGGCCGTCGTGCAGGAACGGCAACACGTAGTAGCCATACACTCGCTTGTGCGCCGGGGTGTAGATCTCCAAACGGTAGCGAAAGTCGAACAGCCGCTCGGTACGGGCGCGCTCCCAGACCAACGAATCGAACGGCGAAAGCAAGGCACTGGCCTCCACACGCCGGGGAATGCGCGGCGTGCCGGCGCAGTACGCCGGCTGCTTCCAGCCCTGCACCGTGCAGTGTTGCAGGCGACCCTCGGCGAGCAGCTGCACCAGGGCGGCCCGCGCCTGCGCAGGCGTGAGCCTGAAATAGTCGCGCAGGTCCTGCTCGGTCGCCACGCCCAAGGCCGTGGCGGCTTGCAGCAACAGTCCCTGCTGGGCTTCGCTGTCGGATAGCTCGGGCTGATCGAGGATCGTCGCCGGCAGCACGCGCTCCGGCAGGTCGTACAGGCGCTCGAACCCGCGGCGCCCGGCGACGGTGACCCGCCCGGCCGCGAACAGCCACTCCAGGGCATGCTTCTCCTCGCTCCAGTCCCACCATGGGCCGGCGCGCTCTTGCCGGGTCGACAGGCTTCCGGCGCCCAAGGCGCCCTGGTCACGCACCGCAGCCAGCACGCGGGCAATGACATCCTGACGCTCGCGGCCGAACTGCGCCAACTGCCGGTAGATACCCTCGCCCTGTTGCGCCCGCGCCATGCGCCAACGCATCAGCGGATAGAGCGACAGCGGCAGCAAGGACGCCTCATGCCCCCAATACTCGAACAACTGGCGCTGACGCCCACGGCCCCAGGCCAACTGGTCGAGCAATTCGGTAGGGTAGTCGCCCAGGCGTGAGAACAGAGGCAGGTAGTGCGAGCGCACCAGCGCATTGACCGAATCGATCTGCACCACGCCCAGACGCTGCAGCATGCGCTTGAGCGCAGCCGGCGTCGCGGCCTGGGGCTTACCGAAGCCCTGCGCGGACAGGGCCAGGCGTCGGGCCTGCTTGAGGGAAAGGCTGAGGGTCACGGCAAGGCTCCACGGCAAGTCGGGTCACAGTGTAGCGCCATGACCGTCTTTACCCAGCCTTTACCCTGCCCTGACCGCCCTTGACCTTGATCTCCCTAGACTGGGCTCATCCGGTAACCACCGGCCTCAGAAAGGAGAAACACCATGCGCAAGACCCTTATCGCCCTGATGTTCGCCGCAGCCCTGCCGACCGTAGCCATGGCCATGCCAGACGGCGGCCCACGCGGTGACGGCCCGCATCACCGCGGTGATGCGCCTTTCGCGCAGCTTGACCTGACCCGCGACCAGCGCCAGCAGATCGGCAAGTTGATGGGTGAGCAGATGAAGCAGCGCCGCGACGTCACCGAACGCTACCTGGCCAAGCTGCCGGCGGCGGACCAGAAAGCCATGCAGGACGAGATCAAGGCCGGTCACGACAAGACCCAGAGCCAGATCCGTGCCCTGCTCAAGCCAGAGCAACAGAAGCAGTTCGACGAACTGCAGAGCAAACGCGCGGCAGACAAGGCTGAATGGCAGCAGTTCCAGGCATGGAAAGCTGAAAAAGCCGCCAAGGCCCAGTAAGCTGTCCGACCGGTGCCCGGCTCGCGTCAATGCGGGCCGGGCCTTTCTCGTGTGTGGGAGGTAATCGTCTTGCGTTCATTGTTCTGGCGCATCCTGGCCAGTTTCTGGCTGGCCATCGCCCTGGTTGCGGGCCTGTCGATCCTGCTCGGCCACATGCTCAACCAGGACGCCTGGATTCTCAGCCGCCACCCGGGCCTGAACACCCTGGCCAGCCGCTGGGTACAGCACTATGAACAGGAAGGCCTGGAGGCATCGCAGCGCTTTCTGGAACGACGCAAGCAGCGCTACAAGATCGACGTCCAGGTGCTCGACGACAGCGGCGATGCCGTGGTACCCGGAACCTTCCCGCGTCGCGCCGAAGATTTCGAGCGACGCCAGCACAACGACGAGCGGCGCCTGCCCTGGCGCCGCCTCACCGAGGAGTACACCAGCCCTGCCACGGGCGAAACCTACCTGCTGATCTACCGCATCCCCCACCCGGAGCTGATGGCCTGGCACCGTGAAAGCCTGATCTGGCCGCTCAGCGCCCTGGGAATCGCCCTGGTGGTGCTGACCTTGTTCAGCTTGCTGGTGACCCTCTCGATCACCCGCCCTCTCAGCCGCCTGCGCGGTGCGGTGCACGACCTGGGCCAGACCAGCTACCAGCAGAACAGCCTGGCGCGACTGGCGGTACGCCGCGACGAGTTCGGCGTCCTGGCCAACGACTTCAACAAGATGGGCGCCCGCCTGCAAAGTCTGATCGGCAGCCAGCGCCAATTGCTCCGTGACGTCTCCCACGAACTGCGCTCGCCGCTGGCGCGCCTGCGCATCGCCCTGGCCCTGGCCGAACGCGCCGAGCCCGAACAGCGCCAGGCCCTCTGGCCGCGCCTGACCCGCGAGTGCGACCGGCTGGAAGACCTGATCAGCGAAATCCTGGTGCTCGCCAGGGTCGATGCCGAGCAGGCGCATGCCGAGCCCGTCGACCTCAACGCACTGCTCGGCAGCGTGCGCAAGGATGCCCAGCTCAGCGTGCCGGAACAGGAAGTACGCCTGGAGGCCGAGCCAGGGCTGACCCTGCAGGGCTGGCCAACCTTGCTGGAGCGGGCGGTAGACAACCTGGTGCGCAATGCGCTGCGCTTCAGCCCGGCAGGGCAGCCCATCGAGATTCGCGCCAGCCGCGAGCAGGAACACCTGCTGCTGAGCGTGCGCGACCACGGCCCCGGTGTGGCGCCAGAACACCTTGCGCAGCTGGGTGAGCCGTTCTTCCGCGCGCCGGGGCAGGACGCGCCGGGCCACGGGCTTGGCCTGGCGATCGCCCGGCGCGCGGCCGAGCGACATGGCGGGACGCTGGTGCTGGAGAATCATCCGCAGGGGGGCTTTGTCGCGCGGCTGGAGCTGCCGGTGGCCCAAGCACCTGCTTGACCGTACAAGCCCGACTTGCACCGCGATTGGGCTGCACAGCAGCCCACTCCCTCACCCGATCACTCGCCCCAGGCGCTGACGAACTCGGCCGTCTCCAGCACTGGCGGGGTGCGCGGCTCATTGATCGGCGTGCCCAGGTACAGGTACCCGATCAGCTCTTCGTTCTCCGCCAGCCCCAGCCCCTTGTTCACATGGGCATCGAAGGCCATGTCGCCAGTGCGCCACACGGCGCCGATGCCCTGAGCATGGGCGGCGATCAGGATGCCATGGGCCGCACAACCGGCAGCCAGACGCTGCTCCGACTTCGGCACCTTGAAGTGATCCTGCAGACGGGCAATGACCACGATCAGCAAGGGCGCGCGCAGCGGCATGGCCCGGGCCTTGTCCAGTGCCGCCTGGCTGGCATCGCCTTTGGCCTGCACCGCTTCGGCGAACAGCTCGCCGAGCTTCTCGCGCCCCTGCCCTTCGATGGTCAGAAAACGCCACGGGCGCAGCTGGCCGTGGTCCGGCGCACGCAGCGCCGCCTGGAACAACCCCTCGCGTTGGGCGGCATTGGGCGCAGGTTCGGTCAGGCGTGGCACGGAAACACGGTTGAGCAATGCGTCGAGAGCCTCCATCGGCTACCCTCCTGGCAGAAGAAATGTGCCGCCATTCTAAAGGACCTCGCGCACATGTGGAGCCGACTTGTCCGCGATCGCGATCAAAAGTCCGCACCCCCACCGCCGGGCACACGTTTACATCCCGCGACCCACAGGTAGAATGGCGCCCTTTCCGTTTCGAGTCAGAGCAGATCACATGGCGTTGCCGACCTTAAGGATCATTGGTTTCATCATCGGCATCTTCCTGATCACCCTGGCGGTGAGCATGGTCGTGCCCATGGCGACCCTGCTGATCTTCGAGCGCACCGGCGACATGCCGTCGTTCCTCTGGTCGAGCCTGATCACCTTCATCGCAGGCCTGGCCATGGTCCTGCCAGGCCGCCCGGAACATGTGCACCTGCGCCCCCGCGACATGTACCTGCTGACCGTCAGCAGCTGGCTGGTGGTCTGCGTGTTCGCCGCCCTGCCCTTCCTGCTAACCCAGCACATCAGCTACACCGACGCCTTCTTCGAAAGCATGTCCGGCATCACCGCCACCGGCTCCACGGTGCTCAGCGGCCTGGACAACATGTCGCCGGGCATCCTCATGTGGCGCTCGATGCTGCACTGGCTCGGCGGTATCGGCTTCATCGGCATGGCGGTCGCGATCCTGCCGTTGCTGCGCATCGGTGGCATGCGCCTGTTCCAGACCGAGTCCTCGGACCGTTCGGAAAAGGTCATGCCGCGCTCGCATATGGTCGCCAAGTTCATCGTCGCGGTGTACGTCGGCATCACCGTACTCGGCAGCCTGGCGTTCTGGTGGGCGGGGATGAGCCCCTTCGACGCGATCAACCACGCCATGTCGGCGATTTCCACCGGCGGTTTCTCCACCTCCGACCTGTCGCTGGCCAAGTGGGACATTCCTGCGGTGCACTGGGTCGCGGTGGTGGTGATGATCCTTGGCAGCGTGCCCTTCACCCTTTACGTGGCCACCCTGCGCGGCAATCGCCGGGCGCTGATCCGCGACCAGCAGGTACAGGGGCTGCTCGGGTTGCTGGTCGCCACCTGGGTCGTGCTCGGCACCTGGTATTGGGCCACCACCGACCTGCACTGGCTCGACGCCTTCCGCCACGTGGCACTGAACGTCACCTCGGTGGTCACCACCACCGGATTCGCCCTGGGCGACTACAGCCTGTGGGGCAACTTCTCGCTGATGCTGTTCTTCTATCTCGGCTTCATCGGCGGCTGCTCCGGCTCGACCGCCGGTGGCATCAAGATTTTCCGCTTCCAGGTCGCGTACATCCTGCTCAAGGCCAGCCTCAACCAGCTGATCCACCCGCGCGCAGTGATCAAGCAGAAATACAATGGTCACCGCCTCGACGAAGAAATCGTGCGCTCGATCCTGACCTTCTCGTTCTTCTTCGCCGTGACCATCTGCGTCATCGCCCTGTTGCTGTCGCTGCTGGGCGTGGACTGGATGACCGCCCTGACCGGCGCGGCCAGTACCGTTTCCGGCGTGGGGCCGGGCCTGGGCGAGGTGATCGGCCCGGCCGGCAACTTCGCCAGCCTGCCGGATGCCGCCAAGTGGATTCTCGCCGGCGGCATGCTGCTCGGCCGCCTGGAGATCATCACGGTGCTGGTGTTGTGCATGCCTGCGTTCTGGCGTCACTGACCACTGACGCCTCCAGGCGCGCGCGGTACTCGCTGGGCGTGACGTCGAACCAGCGGCGGAAGGCCCGGTAGAAATTGCTCGGATCGGCAAAACCCAGCAGATAAGCGGTTTCCAGCAGGGTCATGCCTGGCTGCGCCAGGTATTGCTCGGCCAGCTCGCGCCGGGTGTCGTCCAGCAGGGTCTGGAAGCTGGTGCCTTCCTCCTGCAAGCGCCGCTGCAGCGTGCGCTGGGACAGGTGCAAGGCCTGGGCCACGGTTTCGCGCTTGGGTTCGCCCTGGGGCAGGATACGGCACAGGGTCTGGCGCACCCGATGGGTGACGCGACTTTCCGAGAAGCGCGCCAGGTATTCGCCCGCAAATCGATCATGGAGAATTGCCATCGCTTCGTTGGCGGTGGGCAGCGGCGCTTCCATGTCGGCTCGCTCGAGCACCAGCGCATCGTGGGGAGCCCCAAATACCAGTGGCGCGCGGAACGCGACCCGATAAGGCTCGACATTCCTGGGTTGCGGCCCCTGGATCAGCACCCGGCGCGGCTGTACCGGACGACCACTGAGCCAGCTGCACAGCGACAGCGCGCAGGCCAGCGAGGCTTCCGAGCTGTGCCGGGTCGGCGGCAGGTGATCACCGTGGACGGTAAGAATCAGCGAATAGCCCTCAGGCCCGAGACGAAAGCTCAGGTCGGAGCTTTCGGCGATGATCCGCTGATAACGCACCAGCCGCTCGAAACCTTCGGCCAGCGTACGGCTGGACATCAGCGCATAGCCGACCACGTGGAAGGACGCCGGCCGCACCACTCGCGCCATGTTCAGGCCAATGGCCTCGTTCCCCGACAGCTCCACCGCCAACTGCCAGAGGCGGGTCATGGCGTCCTGGGGAAAGCGCGCATCCGGATCATCGAGGGCGGCGAAGTCCAGCCCGAGCTGCTTGAACATGGCACGACAGTCGAGCCCTTCCAGCTCGAGCGCCTTGACGATCCCTGATGCCCAGCTGGCTGACGTGGTTCTTTCACTCATGACAGGCTTCTTGTGCTGACCGCTCCAGCGGTGAATCGAAAGGATATTCAATTGGCGCCAATTGTCACTGGTAGCCACTCCCAGTGACTCTAGACTCGAAACAGGCTCCACGCCGTGTATCCTGAACAAAAACGCACCTGCGGGAACACAGCCCATGAACAGCACAGCGCAGTTTCGCAGTTTTGCCGAATTCTACCCCTACTACCTTGGCGAACACGCCAACCCTACGTGCCGACGCCTGCACTTCGTCGGCACCAGCCTGGTCATCGCCCTGCTGGCCTACACCATTGGCAGCGGCAACTGGCTGCTATTGCTGGCCATACCGTTCGCCGGGTACGGCTTCGCCTGGGTCGGGCACTTCTTTTTCGAGAAGAACCGACCGGCCACCTTCACGTATCCGCTGTATAGCCTGATTGGTGATTTCGCGATGTTCCGCGATATCTTGCGAGGCAAGATCAGTCTTTGAGAGGCCTGCGGCCGCGCCGCATTACGCTGGCTCGCGCACTGCCGCGACGCGCTCGGTCTCCCGCGCCTGGGCATCGGCCAGACGGTACAGCTCGATGTGGCCGTCCCAGTGCTCGATCAACGCCGTGCACGATTCCACCCAGTCACCGCAGTTGAGGTACTCGACCTCGCCCACCTTGCGGATCTCGGCGTGGTGAATATGCCCACACACCACGCCCTGGAACCCCCGGCGTGTGCACTCATGGGCAATCGCATCCTCGAAGTCGCTGATGAAATTCACCGCACCCTTGACCTTGTGCTTGAGGTACGCCGACAACGACCAGTAGCCATACCCGTAGCGGGCACGCCAATGGTTGAGCCAACGATTGAGCACCAGGGTGAATTCATAGGCACGGTCGCCCAGAAACGCCAACCAGCGGTGATAGCGGGTGATCACATCGAACTGGTCACCGTGCACCACCAGTAGGCGCCGACCATCGGCGGTAAGGTGCTCGGCCTCGTCGACCAGTTGGATATTGCCCAGGATCAGCTTCGAATAACGGCGCAGGAACTCGTCGTGGTTGCCGGTGACGTAGATCACCTCGGTACCGCGTTTGCTCATGGTCAACAAGCGACGAATCACATTGGTATGGGCTTGCGGCCAATAGATACCGCTACGCAGCTTCCAGCCGTCGATGATGTCGCCGACCAGGTAGACGCGGTCGGCCTGGTAGCCCTTGAGAAACTGCGACAAGTGCTCGGCCTGGCAATCCCGGGTGCCCAGGTGCACATCGGAGATCCACAGGGTGCGCACCCGCTGCTTGCGTGACGGACGGACAAGTTCGGCATGTGTCATGGGGCGGCCTCCGGCGCTGTTTGCAGGAGACTGGCAGGTGCGCATGACAGATCGGTGGCAGTCGTGTGACGAGTGGTCGGGCGCGGATCGCGCATTGTTTACCTTTCGCGGCTAAAACCGCTCCCCCTGCGCGGCACTGCGATACACTGCTCCCCTGCCCCAAGGATGCTCCCATGGTCGGTCCGATCCTGTCCCTGCGCCATTACCGCGACGAGTTGCTCGCCCACAGCCACGAACACCCGCAACTGGTGTTCGGCCTGCGTGGGCACCTCGATTTCGAAGTACAGGGCCGAGGCACGCGCATCGACCGCCAGGGGCTCATCGTGGTCCCCGCCGGTTTTCACCACACCTGCGCCAGCGACGCGGGCAGCCACTGCCTGGTGCTGGATATACCAGGCGAACACTGGCTGCGCGAGCAGATGGGCGGCCACGCCGAGGCCAGCCACCGCCTGCTCGAACGCCCAGCGACGCTGCTGCTCGACGGCCGCCAGCAGCAACTGGTGGACTGGCTCGCAGCGAGCGCGGTGGACGATCCGCTGATCAGCCGCCAAGGCGCACTCCTGCTGCTGGCCAGCCTGAACACCGCCGCCGCCCCCACCACGCCTAGCAAACGCCTGCCCTACGCAGCCTTCGATGCACATATCGAGCGTCATGCCGCACACCCTCTGCAAGTCGCCGACCTGGCAAGGCTGGCCGGTTTGTCAGGTGCTCGCCTGCACGCACGCTTCGTCGAGGAATGCGGCATGACACCGATGGACTACATCCGCCAGCGGCGTTTGCTCAAGGCGCGGCAACTGATCGTCCTTACCTCGCTGCCGATGGGTGAAATCGCCGCACAGGTGGGTTACAGCTCGCAGAGTGCGTTTTCGGCGGCGATATTGCGGGCGTTCAGCCTTACGCCGCTGGCGCTGCGACGAGAGTCTGGCGACAACTGACGCCAGGATGACGACAGAATCTGTTTTCCACCGGCTCTACACTGTGCCTGTGCCAGCCTGTGGGTACGGTCTACCCGCGCAAGTGCCAGCAAAGATCTCGAGCAAGGACTCACCATGAACCACCGTACTGCCCTCGGCGCCCTGCACATCGGCGCGCTGTTCTTCGGCCTCACCGGCGTCTTCGGCAAACTGGCCGCCAGTGCCACGCCCTCGGTCATCGTCTTTGGCCGCGCACTCTTCGCGGTGCTGGCCCTGGCCTTGTTCGCCGGCCTCGCCCGCAAGGGCTGGCAGCGACTCAGGGCCCAGGACCTGGGGCGCCTGCTGCTTGGCGGCATATTGCTGGCCGGGCACTGGGTGAGCTTCTTCATCGCCGTGCGGGTCGGCGGCGTTGCCATCGCTACCCTCGGCTTTGCCAGCTTTCCAGCGTTCACCGTGATCCTCGAAGGCGTGCTGTTCCGCGAGCGCATCCGTCGCAACGAAGCCCTGCTGGTACTGCTGGTAAGCATCGGCCTGGTGCTGGTCACCCCGGCGTTCGACCTGGCCAGCGAAGCCACGGGCGGCCTGCTCTGGGCCTTGCTTTCGGGCCTGCTGTTCTCGCTGCTGTCGCTGACCAATCGAGCCGGCTCAGGCCGCGTGCCTGCGGTACAGGCTGCGCTGTACCAGAACCTGGTGGTCGGTGTGTGCCTCCTGCCCTTCGCCTTGCCGGGGCTCAGCGCGGTGAAGCCCATGGACTGGCTATGGATCGCCCTGCTCGGCATCTTCTGCACCGGGGTGGCGCACAGCCTGTTCGTCGCCAGCCTGGCAGTGATCAAGGCCCGCACCGCCTCGGTGGTGTTCGGCATGGAGCCGGTCTACGGTATCGCCGTGGCCTGGATGGTGTTCGCCGAGACGCCTACCCTGCGCATGCTCGCTGGCGGGGCGCTGATCATCTTTGCCATCGTGCTTTCCAGCCGCCTGTCTGCCGAGCCACCGCCAAGGAGGGAACGCCTGGCCGAAGGCGCATGATCAACGGTCGTTGTGGCCCAGGTCTCGCTGCGGGTCGATCTGGTCACGCACCCGCTGCTTGAGCACCTTGGCCTCGGGGAAGCCACCATCGAGCTTGCGCTCCCAGATCTGCGCGCCGTCGCAGGTGATGCGAAACACCCCACCGGTACCCGGCTCCAGGGCGACTCGCGCAAGATCGTCGGCGAAGGTGCTGAGCAGCTCCTGAGCCAGCCAGGCAGCACGCAGCAGCCATTGGCACTGCGTGCAATACGTGATGACAACTTCTGGCTTGGTATCGGCCATGTGGAGACAGTTCCTGGTGAGTGAGCCGCTTATACTAGCGGTCTTTGCCCATCGCGTTGAGACTCACAATGCATCATCTGCTGTTATGCCTGTTGCTGGCGCTCACCTCGTTCACCGCCCTGGCCGTGGAGCCGCCTCGGCCCAAGGTCGGCCTGGTGCTGTCGGGGGGTGCTGCCCGCGGCCTGGCGCATATCGGCGTGCTCAAGGCCCTGGAGGAACAAGGCGTGCACATCGACGCCATCGCCGGGACCAGCATGGGCGCGGTGGTTGGCGGCCTGTATGCCTCCGGCTACAGCATCGAGGAGCTCGAACACCTGGCCCGTACCCTCGACTGGCAGCAGGCACTTTCCGACGCTCCGCCGCGCAAGGATGTGCCGTTTCGCCGCAAGCAGGACGACCGCGATTTCCTGGTCAAGCAGAAGCTGAGCTTTCGCGATGACGGCAGCCTTGGCTTGCCGCTGGGGGTGATACAGGGCCAGAACCTGTCATTGCTGCTGGAAAGCAAGCTGGCCCACACCGCTGACATCCGTGACTTCGACAAACTGCCGATCCCGTTCCGCGCCGTTGCCACCGACATCGCCAGCGGTGAGAAGGTGGTGTTCCGCCGTGGTCACCTGCCTCAGGTGGTGCGCGCCAGCATGTCGATTCCGGCAGTGTTCGCCCCGGTCGAGCTCGACGGGCGCCTGCTGGTGGACGGTGGCATGGTCGACAACATCCCGGTGGATGTGGTGCGCGAAATGGGCGTGGACATGGCTATCGTCGTCGATATCGGCACCCCGCTGCGCAGTCGCAAGCAACTGGCCACGGTCGTGGACGTGCTCAACCAGTCGATCACCCTGATGACCCGGCGCAACTCCGAGGAACAACTGGCCAGCCTGCACCGCGACGACATCCTGGTACAGCCAGCACTGGCAGCCTTTGGCGTGACCGACTTCGGCCGTGCCCAGGACATGATCGACGCCGGCTACCGCGCCACCCGCGCCCTCGACGCACGCCTGGCGGTGCTGCGCCAGGCTGGCGGCGACAGCCAGTTGGCCGTGGCCCGCTCTGCGCAACAGCGCACGCCCATCATCACGGCGATCAAGGTGGAGAACGATTCAAAGGTCAGCGATGACGTGATCCGCTACTACATCCGCCAGCCCCTGGGCGAGCCGCTGGAGCTGGAGCGCCTGCAAACCGATATGGGCACCCTCTACGGCCTGGACTACTTCGACCGGGTGCAGTACCGCGTGGTGCACAAGGGCGAGGAGAACACGCTGGTGATCAACGCCCGGGGTAAACGCGGCGGTACCGACTACCTGCGCCTGGGCCTGAACCTGTCCGATGACATGCGCGGCGACAGTGCCTTCAATCTGGGTGCCAGCTATCGGATGAACGGCATCAATCGCCTGGGCGCCGAATGGTTGACCCGGGCACAGATCGGCGATCAGCAGGAGCTCTACAGCGAGTTCTACCAGCCGCTGGACGTCGGCTCGCGCTACTTCGTCGCCCCGTACCTGTCGCTCGGCTCGCAGAACATCGAAGCGACCCTGGACAACGACCCGGTGGCCGAGTACCGCCTGGAACGCTACGGCTTTGGTCTGAACCTGGGTCGACAGATCGGCACCTACGGGGAAGTACGCCTGGGCGTAGGCAAGGCCTGGGGTGAGGCGGAAGTGCGCATCGGCGACCAGGACCTGCCAAAGGTCAGCTTCAATGAAGGCTTCTACGAACTGAAATACTCCTTCGACACCCTCGACAACGTGTACTTCCCCCACAGCGGCGAAGACATCGGCCTGACCTTGCGCAAGTACGACCGCTCGCTGGACTCGGACAGCGACTACCGACAGTGGCAGTTCAACATCGACAAGGCGTTGAGCTACGGGCCGAACACCTGGGTATTCGGCGGCCGCTACGGCCGCACCCTGGACGATACCGAGGTGGTGACCTCCAGCTTCGTGCTTGGCGGCGCTCGGCAACTATCGGGCTTTCGCCAGGACTCGGTGTCGGGGCAGAACATCAGCCTGATGCGCGTGGTCTACTACCGTCGCCTGACACCACGCGCCTACCTGCCGCTGGACTTCCCGCTGTACCTGGGTGGCTCGCTGGAGCGTGGCCGCGCCTGGAACAACGACAACGAGTTCGACAGTGGCTATATCAACGCCGCAAGCATCTTCCTCGGGCTGGACACGCCACTTGGGCCGCTGAACATCAGTTATGGCGCCAACACCGAGCACCAGAAGGCGGTGTACCTGAATCTGGGACACACCTTCTAGAGCGTACGAAGGCGCGACATAAAAAAACGGATAGGGCGTGAGCCACTATCCGTTTACTTGTACCGCTAAGCGTGGTGCGGGGGTCAGGACTTCTCGAGATTGCCAAGAATCTTCGCGTGCACACGCATGCACACCTCCAGATCCGCCTCATCAACGCCCGTGAAGAGTTCGGCGCGAAGGGCATTGGCAATGGTTTCGATCTGATCGATGAGCGGTTTTGCAGGCGGGCACAACAGGATCTTCTTCGCCCGCCGATCTTCCATGACCGCTTGGCGCCGTACCAGCCCCTGACTTTCCAGGCTGTCGAGCAGACGCGCCAGGGTCGGGCCTTCGACGCCGACACTCTGCGCCAGTTCGCGCTGGGTCGGCGATTCATCGAAACGGGCCAGGTGCAGCAGCACCAGCCAGCGGGCCTGGGACAGGTTCAGCCCAGCCAGGCGGCGGTCCAGTTCGGCGCGCCAGCCCCGGGACATCTGGGCCAGCTGCATGCCGAAGCGGTGTTGGTTGTCGGTCAGGGGCATAAGCAACTCGATCGATAGAACTAATTATTAGTCAGCTAATCATGCCCAGGGGTATCAGGCAAGGCTCGACGAGTGGGAAAGGTCCGATAATCGACAAGAAGAATGACAAAGGTCAGCAATGGCCGGGATACCCGGCGTTGTCAGCGGCACCCTACGCTTGCGGCAACAGGCACTGCTGCCTCAAAGCTCGAACTCCGCCGCCAGCGCCGCCCGCACGCAATACAGCACCCCTTCCGGCACGCGTTGGCCAAACTGCGGAGCGATGGCCGAAACCGGCGGCAGTTCACCCTCCCCGTCGAGGAATGCGTCCTGCACCTCCATCATCAATTCTTCTGGCAAGTCCAGCGCCTGCTCCAGGCTCAGCTCCTGGCGCCCGATGGCCTCGGCCAACAGGCTGTAGACGTTCTTCTCGCTGCAGTTCAGCTGCCCGGCGATCTGCGCCGGGGTCATGCCGGCGCGGGCCAGGCTGACCAGTTCGTGCCGCAGGTCGAGCACCACCTTCGGCGCCTCCTCGGTGCCGCCGGCGCCGTTGAGCACTTCCAGGAACGCCTGGCCATAGCGCTCCAGCTTGCGCGCCCCCACGCCGCTGACCTGGGCCATGTCGCTGAGACTAGTGGGCTGGCTGCGCAGCATCTCGAGCAACGTCGAATCGGGGAAGATGACATAGGGCGGCACGCTGTGCTCCTCCGCCAGCTTGCGGCGCAGTGTGCGCAGCGCTTCCCACAGCTCGCGCTCTTCGGCACGCACCAACTGGCTGGCTGGGCTGCCGCCGCCACTGCCCGAGGACTTGGCCACGGTCTGCGGCTTGAGATCGCGACGCAATTGCAGGTTCACTTCGCCTCGCAGCAGTGGCCGGCAGGTGTCGGACAGACGCAGGCCGCCATAACCCTCAAGGTCGATGTCCACCAGGCCGCGGGCAACCAGCTGACGGAACAGCGACCGCCATTCGTGCTCGCCCAACGCCTTGCCGACGCCGAACACCGACAGTTTCTCGTGACCGAAATTGCGTACCTTCTCGGTATCCTTGCCCAGCAGGACATCGACCAGATGGCCGACCCCATAGCGCTGGCCAGTGCGAAACACGGCCGACAGTGCCTGACGCGCGGGCTCGGTGGCATCCCAGGTCTGCACATTGTCGACGCAGTTGTCGCAATGGCCGCAGGGCTGCTCGAGCACCTCATCGAAGTAGGCCAGCAGCGACTGGCGCCGGCAGCGCGTCTCTTCGCACAGCGCCAGCATCGCGTCGAGCTTGTGCTGTTCGATACGCTTGTGACGTTCGTCGCCTTCGGAGTTCTGCAGCATCTGCTTGAGCATCACCATGTCCTGCAGGCCATAGGCCATCCAGGCATCGGACGGCAGGCCATCACGCCCGGCCCGACCGGTTTCCTGGTAGTAGGCCTCAAGCGACTTGGGCAGGTCCAGGTGAGCGACGAAACGCACGTTGGGCTTGTCGATACCCATGCCGAACGCGATGGTGGCCACCATGATCAGCCCTTCCTCGTTGAGGAAGCGGTGCTGGTTGGCCGAGCGGGTCTCTGCAGCCAGGCCGGCGTGATAGGGCAGCGCCGGGAATCCCTGCTCGCAGAGGAAGGCGGCGGTTTCATCGACCTTCTTGCGCGACAGGCAGTAGACGATGCCGGCGTTGCCGCGCCGCTCGCCGAGAAACGCCATCAGTTGCTTGCGCGGCGACTCCTTGGGCACGATGCGATAGAAGATGTTGGGCCGGTCGAAGCTCGACAGGAAACGCTCCGCGCCCTGCAGGTGCAGGCGCTGGACGATTTCCTCACGGGTGCGCATGTCGGCGGTGGCGGTCAGGGCAATACGCGGCACGTGCGGGAACAGTTCGGCAAGCTGGCCCAGTTGCAGGTACTCGGGGCGGAAATCATGCCCCCATTGCGACACGCAATGCGCTTCGTCGATGGCGAACAGCGAGATGTCCAGGTCGCGCAGGAACTCCAGCATGCGTGGCTGCACCAGGCGTTCAGGCGCCAGGTACAGCATCTTCACCTCACCGCGGCGCAGGCGCCCAGCCAGGTCGCGCTGCTGCTCGGGGCTGAGCGTCGAGTTCAGCGCGGCCGCGGCCACCCCCAGCTCGTCGAGGGTGGCGACCTGGTCGTCCATCAACGCGATCAGCGGCGACACCACCACGGTCAGGCCCGGCCGCAGCAGGCCTGGCACCTGGAAACACAGCGACTTGCCACCACCGGTGGGCATCAGGACCAGTGCATCGCCCCCGTTGGCCACGCATTCGATGATCGCCGCCTGGCGACCTCGGAAGCTGTCGTAGCCGAAGATATCCTTGAGGACGCGCTGAGCCTGTTCGAGCATTTGCCACTCCAAATCGCCGTACCATCCTGGACACAGGCTGGACGATAAATCCGCCGCGCGCACACCGAATGCGTAAGCGGTTTTTGCCGGGCTGCGCAGAAACGCCAGCTGGCTTGAAAAACCGCGGAGTATACCCGACTGCCCTGCTCTGCGGCAGGCTACGGTGACAGACGTTCCCTTTGCCCCGCCGAGGCTGCAAGGTGCTAGAATTCACTATCGTTTATTCCCCAAGGTAGCCCTGTAATGTCCTTCGCCGAGCAACTGACCCGCCTGCAAGCCTTCCTCGACGCCGACGAACTGCACGAGGAAGCACTGGACTACGTCGCCGCACACGGCTACCTGACCGCGTTGTCGATCTGTGCCGAGGACGTCCCCGAGCGCGAATGGATCGACGCGCTTTTCGCCGAAGAACCTCACTACGCCAGCGAAGCCCAGCGCACCGAGATCGAAGCGACGCTGGTTGCCCTCAAGGGCCACATCGCTCGCCAGCTGGCCAGCGACGAAGAGTTCGACCTGCCCTGCGAGCTGGACCTGACCGACGAGCCGGACGATTCCGACCTGCGCGGCTGGTGCATCGGCTTCATGGAAGGTGTATTCCTGCGTGAAGAGGCCTGGTTCGAGAACGCCGAAGAGGAAGTCAGCGAAATGCTGCTGCCGATCATGGTTGGCTCGGGCCTGTTCGACGAGCAACCTGAGTTCGCCGACATCGCCAGCAACGCCAACCTGCAGGACGACATGGTCGTGCAGATTCCCGAGGCACTCAGCGCGCTGTTCCTGCTGCTGCACGCGCCGGATGAAAAACCAGCCCTGCTCAAGCCGCGCCACCACTGATTCACAGTGGTGCGCTACCTGCTGCTGGCCGTCGGCTGGCTCAGTGTCGCGCTGGGGGTGCTGGGGATCTTCCTGCCGGTGTTGCCCACCACCCCTTTCCTGCTGCTGGCGGCAGCCTGTTTCGCCCGCAGCTCACCACGATTCCACGACTGGTTGGTGAACCACCCCAGGCTCGGACCGTGGATTCGCGACTACCTCAACGGCGACGGTATCCCTCTCAAGGGCAAGGTCTACGCCATCGGCCTGATGTGGGCGAGCATCGGGCTTTCGTGCTATCTGGTGCCGCTGTTCTGGGCCAGGGCCTTCATGCTCACCAGTGCCGTACTGGTCACCCTCTACATCCTCAAGCAGAAGACCCTGCGCCTGCCCTGAACACGCGCCTACAGAAGGCAAGCCCGGTCGTCATACGGTATCCACCTTCAACGAATGATCGTTGAGCATGCCGTTGATGACGGTCGCGGTATCGTTCCCCGCCGCGATCATGCCTCCCGCTCCCGCCGTCACCCCGTAATGCTGGGCCAGGTCGACACCGGCAAGATCGATGGTCTGGGTCGCCGCAGCGCCCGCCACGCTGCTGACCTCGAGGGTCGAGACCACATTGACCCCACTGCCACTGACCTTGAAGTGCAGGTAGTCATCCAGTGACGCCGCCGTGGCGTTCTCGCCCTGCAGCAATTGCGACAGGTCGAGCCGGTCGCTGCCCGGCGTGAAGTCGGTCACCCGGTCGTGCCCGGTGTCGCCTTTCTGCCAGACGAAGGTATCGTTGCCGCTGCCGCCGGTGAGTGTGTCGTTGCCTGGCCCGCCAATGAGGATGTCGTTACCGCCACCGCCGATGAGGATGTCGTCCCCCAGGCCACCGCTGAGCACATTGTCCCCATCGTTGCCGATCAGCGTGTCGTTGTAGTCCGAGCCGATGAGGTTCTCGATGCTGACCAAGGTGTCGAGCCCCGCACCGCCGGTGTTCTGCGCACCGACATGGCCGAGATCGACCGTCACCCCGGCAGTGGCCGACGCGTAGCTGGCGGTGTCATTGCCTGGCCCACCGTCCAGCAGGTCGTTGCCGGGGCCACCGATCAGCAGATCATCCCCCTCCCCGCCATACAGGGCGTCGTTCCCCGCCCCTCCCACCAGCACATCGTGACCGGCACCACCGTTCAAGGTGTCATCGCCATTGCCCGCCAGCAGTACATCGTCGCCCGCCGTGCCCTGCAAGGTGTGACCTGCCTGATAGGTGATGTCCACCGCCCCGGAAGCGCTGCCACCATGGTTGTCGCTGAGCGTGTAGCTGCCCTGGTAGACCTCGTTTTCGGCATGGCTGTAGTCGATCACCAGGCTCAGCTTGTAGTTCTCCGCCGCCTTGCTGTTGCCCAGGGCGTTCTCGCTGTTGATCACATGAATGCTGTACACACCGTCGTGGCTGGCCGTGAAGCTGCCACCGTCGGCGATGGGCTGGTAGTTGCCATTGGCATCCTTCCATTCCAGCATCAGGTTGCCTGCCGGGCGGTCATGGTCGAGGCTGAGGCTTTCACCCTTGCGCAGGGTTACGGTCAATGTGTCCTCATCGTTGGCATTGCCGGTGCTGATCGAACCCAGGTAGCCAGCAATCACCAAGGCCGCCGTCATGGAACCCGAGACCGCAGTGAAGTCACTGCGCGCCAGGTCCTTGAGCTGGTTTTCGGGCTTGTTGGCGGTGCCGTCGAACTTGAGCGTTTGCACCTGGCTGCCCACCGTGAAGCCCGCGCCCTTGTCGGCAAAGCCCGTGTTGAAGGTGATGGGCGCAGCGCTCAGGTGGTCGTGATCCGCATCGCTGTCGTTGGCCAGCAGCGCCTCGGCCGGTACGGTGACGCTGGCACCGGCGATGTTGGTGATGATGTGGTCGGCCCCCGCCACCGGGGCGCTGTTGCTGTTGATCTTCACCACCAGGCTGGCACTGCTGGTGTCGCCATCGTTGTCGCTGACAGTGAAGCCGAATTTCTCGACCTGGCTGCTGCCGGTGTCCTTTGGCGGCGTGTAGGTAAATTCGCCGGTGTCCATGTCCACCAGCAGCGTGCCACCGAGCGCTGTCTTGATCGACAGGGTATTGCCGGCGGTGTCGAAACTGGCCTTGTCCGGGCCACCGGCGACCGTATAGCCGCCCTGGCCGGCGTTGGCTTTCGGGTCGAAGGTGTAGGTGGTGCCATCGACCAGCAGCGCCTTGATGAAGCCGCCATCGGCACCGAAGTGGCCACCGCTCATAAGGCTGCCGGTAATCGGCGCACCTTGTACCGTGCCGGACAGCACCGCGCTGAGCTGGCTCAGATCGGTGACCACCACCGAGTCGGTGTCGACATGGCTGCTGCCATCGTAGGCCAGCGGGTCGAGGTTGGCCTGATTCACCCCGGTGCCGAGGCCGATGGCGTAGGACTTGATCCCGTTGTTGTCGAGGAAGCTTTCCCAGGCTGTTTCGCGCACGGCGGTCATCGAATGGCCGTTTGTGGGCACGCCGTCGGAGAAGAAGTAGCTGATGTTCTGCGCCCCCGCGATCTTGCCGCTGGTGACAAAGGCTTCCTGCGCCTTGGTCGCGGCGGAGTCGTAGTAGGTCGAGCCGTCTGCGCTCAGACCGGCGACGATGCTCTTGGCCTCGGCGATCGACACCCAGACCGGCGTCTTGACCCAGGCCCCGGTGGCGAAGGTGACGATCTGCACCTTGATATCGCCCATGTCGTCGTACTTGTCGAGCAAGGCGTTGATCGCCTGCTTGGCCAAGGCCAGACGGCTCAGCCCCTGCACACCAGAGTCAAAGTTCATGCTGCCGGAGACATCGATCACCAGCAGGATATTGGAGTCCACCTGGCCGGGCGTGATGCTGCGCTCGGCGCACACGGCCTTGGGCACATCATCGACGATGGAAATCGCGATGCTGCTGGTGACACTGTTGCCCAGTGAATCGGTGGCCTTGTAGGTGAAGTACTCGACAACCCGATTGGCGCCATCGTCCGCCCCACCCGGCGTTTTCGGTGCCGAGGTCAGGGTGTAGGTGTAGGAGCCGTCGGCGTTGATCTGGATTTGCCCGAACTGGCCGACAGCATTGCCCACCAGGCTATAGGTTAATGCACCCACACCCCCGCCGACCGATCCCACCAGGCTGCCGGAGGCGGTTTCCGCCGTTGAGTGCGGGTCGCTACCCGTGACCGTACCCGCCGCCAGGTCGTTACCGTCCTTGACCAGGTCGAGCGCCTTCTCGTACACGGTGACGTCACGATCCTCACAGGCCACCAGCTTGCTGTCCTGCACATTGATGGTGATGGTCGTGGTGCTCTCGTCACCATCGGCATCGCGAATGGTGTAGACGAACACGTCGCTAGCGCCGGCCTTGGACACACTGTCAGGGTTGGCGTGATAAGTCGCATTGCCCTGGGCATCGAGGGTCAGGTAGCCGTACTGGCCCATGACCTGGCTGCCAAGCTGGCCAATTGCCGAAGTCGAAGTATCGGAGCCTGCGCGCACGCCGACCACATACTGACCATCTGCCCGTACATCGGCACCGACAATGTCGTTGTCCAGCACATTGCCGCTGACCACACCACCTTCAGTCACGCTGGCCACATCGCAATGGGCCTTGGGTACGTCGTCGACGATGGTGATGACGATGGTGCTGGTGGTCGAGTTACCTACGGAGTCCGTCACTTGATAAGTGAAGGACTCGGTCAGGCTGTTCGCACCGTCATTGACGTTGCCCGGCGTTTTCGGCGCCGAGGTCAGGGTGTAGGTGTAGGAGCCATCGGCATTGAGCTGGATCTGCCCATATTGCCCCGTGGCGTTGCCCACCAGGCTGAAGGTCAGTGCGCCCACACCCCCACCCACCGAGCCCGCGAGGCTGCCGGATGCAGTTTCCGCTGTCGAGTGCGGGTCGCTGCCGGTGACATTGCCTGCCGCCAGGTCGTTGCCATCCTTGTTCAGGTCCAGTGCTTTTTCATACACCTTCACTTCGCTGTCTTCGCAGGCCACCAGCTTGCTGTCGTGCACGTTGATGGTGATGGTCGTGGTGCTCTCGTCGCCGTCGGCATCGCGGAGGGTGTAGACGAACACGTCGGTAGCGCCGGCCTGGGACACGCTGTTGGGGTTGGCGTGATAGGTCGCATTGCCCTGTGCATCGACGGTCAGGTAGCCGTACTGGCCCATGACCTGGCTGCCGACCTGGCCAATCGCCGAAGTCGAGGTGTCGGAGCCGGCACGCACGCCGACCACGTACTGGCCGTCCCCCCGCACATCGGCGCCGACAATGTCGTTGTCCAGTACGTTGCCGCTGACCACACCGCCTTCAGTCACGCTGGCCACATCGCAGTGCGCCTTGGGCACATCGTCGACGATGCTGATGACAATGGTGCCAGTAGTCGAATTACCCAGCGAATCCTTCACCTGGTAGGTGAAGGACTCCGTCAACGTGTTCGCGCCGTCGTTGACGTTGCCCGGCGATTTCGGCGCCGAGGTCAACGTGTAGGTGTAGGAACCATCGGCATTGAGCTGAATCTGCCCGTACTGCCCGGTGGCGTTGCCCACCAGGGTGAAGGTCATCGCCCCGATACCGCCACTCACCGACCCGGCCAGCGAGCCCGATGCCGTCTCGCCTGGGGAATGCGGATCGCTGCCGGTGACGCTGCCCGGCGCCAGATCATTGCCATCCTTCACCAGGTCCAGCGCCTTCTCGTACACCGTTACGCCGCCATCAGGCGTCGCGACCAACGAGCAGTCGTGGATATCAATGGTGATGGTGGTGGTGCTCTCGTCACCGTCGGCATCGCGGATGGTGTAGACGAACACATCCGTGGCACCGGGCGGCGTGACGCTGTCGGGGTTGGCGTGATAGGT
Source organism: Pseudomonas sp. NBRC 111143 (assembly GCF_001320965.1). NCBI lineage: Bacteria > Pseudomonadati > Pseudomonadota > Gammaproteobacteria > Pseudomonadales > Pseudomonadaceae > Pseudomonas > Pseudomonas sp. NBRC 111143. Next base: position 22,960 of record NZ_BCBT01000023.1, read on the forward strand.
CGCGTTGCCCTGGGCATCGAGGGTCAGGTAGCCATACTGACCGACCACCTGGACGCCCAGTTGGCCGATGGCCGACGTGGAAGTGTCCCCGCCTGCGCGAACCCCGACCACGTATTTGCCATCGGCCACCACATCGGCACCGAACACATCGTTGACCAGTACGTTGCCACTGACCGTGCCGCCCTCGAAGACATTGGCAAAATCGCTGTGTGCCTTGGGCACGTCGTCGACGATGGTGATGACGATGGTGCTGGTGGTCGAGTTGCCCAGCGAATCCTTCACCTCGTAGGTGAAGCTCTCGGTCAGACTGTTCGGCCCATCATTGACGTTATCCGGCGATTTCGGCGCCGAGGTCAGCGTGTAGGTGTAGGAACCATCGGCATTGAGCTGGATCTGGCCATACTGGCCCACCGCGTTGCCCACCAGCGTATAGGTCAGGGCGCCAATGCCACCGCTCACCGAACCCGCCAGGCTACCGGAGGCGGTTTCGCCGGTGGAGCTCGGCGCACTGCCGGTGACGGTACCCGGCGCCAGGTCATTACCATCCTTCACCAGATCCAGCGCCTTCTCGTACACCGTCACGCCATCGTTAGGCCCGGCGATCAGCGAGCAGTCCTTGACGTTGATGGTGATGGTGGTGGTGCTTTCGTCTCCGTCGGTGTCGCGAATGGTATAGACGAACACATCGGTGGCACCGGCCGGCGCCACGGCATTCGGGTTGGCATGGTAGGTGGCGTTGCCGGCGGCATCGATGGTCAGGGTGCCGTACAGGCCACCGATCGCGGTATTGAGATTGCCGATGACCGAGGTCGAGGTGTCGGCCCCCGCCCGCGCGCCCACCACCACATTGCTGGTGCCAGCCTGGTCGGCGCCCAACTGATCGTTGAGCAGCACATTGCCGCTGACCGTGCCACCTTCCACCACGCTGGCCGAATCGGGCTGCGCCTGGGGCACGTCGTCGACGATGTTCACATCCAGGGTGGCCGTGGCGCTGCTGCCATCGGTGTCCTGGGCGATCACGCTGAAATGCTCGCTCAGGCTGTTGGTGCCCTCGCCCACGGGATGCCCTTCGTTACCGAGCAAGGTGTAGCTGTAGCTGACCACGCCGGTGGTCGGGTTGTAGCCGGTGATGGTCAGGGTGTTGCCCAGCGCGGTCGTGATCGACTGCGGGAAGCCCGCCACCAGGCCGCCGCTGACCACGCTGATACCGCCGACCGTCAGGGTCTGCAGGCCGTCCGGTGCACTGACGGTAAAGCTGCCGCTCTGGGTCAGGGCGGTGCTGTCCGGCGCACTGCCGTTGCTCAAGTGCTTCTCGTAGACCGTCAGTTCACCGCCCTCCACATCCAGGCCGCCGAGCGTTACCGGATCGTCGAGGTTGGTGATGTTCAGGGTCAGGGTCGCACTGCTGGTGTCACCGTCCGCATCCTTCAGGGTGTAGGTGAAGGTCTCGACGCCATGTCCGCCACCGTTGAGGTTCTTGAAGTCCGCATCCTCGGGGTTGAGCGTGTAGGTGTAGGAGCCGTCCGCAGCGAGCACCAGGGTGCCGTAGGTTCCGACGTAGGTACCGGCTACCACGGGGCCGCCGACCACCCGATCGGCGCCCTGGACGTCGTTGTCCAGCACGTTGCCGGTAAGTTGGGTGTGCTGCTCGGTGGCAGTGACCGCATTGGTGTCGTTGACCGCCGTGGGCACATCGTCGCGAATGATCACGTCCAGCGAACCACTGGCCACATCGCCATCCGTGTCGCTGACCAGCACCGGGAAATGCTCGCCGAGTTCATTGCTGCCCGCTCCGTCCGGATGCTGCTCGGCGCCGGTGAGGGTGTAGCTGTAGCTGACCACGCCCGTGGACGGGTTGTAACCGGTGATGGTGAGGATGTTGCCAAGGCCCGTGGTGATCGACTGGCCCACGCCGGTCACCACCCCGGCAGTCACCACGTTTATACCACCGACGCTGAGGTTGAACACACCATCCGGCGCGACCACGGTGAAGCTGCCGGACTGGGTCAGGGCCGCCGGGTTGCTGGCCGACCCCAACGGCAGGTTCGCTTCGTTGAGAGTCAGTTCGGCGGGGCTCAGGTCGAGCCCGCGCAGGGTCACAGGATTGTCCGGCGGTATGACAGGCGGATTTACAGGCGGATTTACAGGCGGATTTACAGGCGGATTGATCGGAGGAATGGCCGGAGGCCCGAACGGCCCTGCGTTGTTGTCGACATCCAGGGTACCGATGTAGCGGTTGGCCAGTTCCGGAATACCGTTGAAGCCTGCGGTGGGGAAGCCGATGGTCGGATCGACCCGCCCGGCCACTTCGGTCAGCAACACGAAGCTGTGCCCGCCGCCCAAGGCCCCGGGCGCGCCATTGGCGCCAGGCCCGGCGGCGGGTGCCTCGCCCTCCTGCGTCGGGTCGGCACCTGCGGCAATGGCTTGTTGCAGGCGCTCGACATCGCTGAGCTGCGCCTGGCTGGGCAGCGTATCAGGGGCATGTACGTGGGGAGCTCGGTTGGCCAACAGGTCCGGGGTCATCTCCAGGCTGCTACCTCGTCCCAACGTCAGCTCGGCGCCGTTGTGCAAACGTACGGCCACAGCACCCGCGGCTCCGGTTTCCAGCTGCTCGCCCGCGAACAGCCGATCGCCTTCCACCAGCAGGCGCTTGGCACCGTCGCTGCCCACCGCGAATACCTGACCTATGACCTTGCTGACCACGCCAATTGATTTAGCCATGAACGCACGCCTCCCCTGCCGATTGGCTTTCTGCAGTGGCGGACAGGCCAGGTAATGCGGGAAGCGATCCTTTGCGGGTCTCGCGTCTGTCACAAGGGTGAGAAATCGCCTTCACCAAGACAGCTCAACACGTGCGGTAGTGGTAATTGGCCATTATTTTAATGCCAATTTTTTGTCGCCAAATTCCGCCGTTGTTGTCCTCTCCAGGGTCCTTAGCTGCAAAAAATCTGGAACTTTCTCAGAAGCCCGGAAATCAGGTACTGCAGCCGATTTACCCGAGCGCTTGAATAGAACAATGTCTCGGTTTGCTTAGACCGCATAAGTTTTTTTTCGCATAGACCTTATGAAAAAATCTTCTTAGCTCGCCCGTTAAATGTTCTTAGCTCTGTTGTTACAAACCTGAAACGGTTTCAACTCAATTTTTCGTCATTTTTTTGGCGAATAGCAGGATCTTTTTAAAGACCAGGGAGAAGTACCCCATGCGCGTGTTAACCCCCATCACCAGTGCGATTCTGTTGGCCATGGCCTGTGCCAACGCTCAGGCGATGTCGATCACCGAGGCTGTCCAGAGCGCCGTGGACTACCACCCTCAGATCAGCTCCAATCGCAACAGCAAGCTGTCGGCCGATGAGGATGTGAAGTTCGCGCGCGGAGGCTACTTCCCCACCGTCGACCTGGTGGCCGGCTATGGCCGTCAGCGCTCGGACAACCTCAATACGCGGGGCATCAACCCCGACGGCACGCGCAATCACAACAAGGAAACCCTCAACTACACACAGTCCGAACTGCGCCTGCGGCAAATGATCTTCGACGGCTTCAACACCGCCAACGAAGTCGGGCGTACCGAATCGGTGGCCACCTCGCGCGCGTATTACACCCAGGCCATCGCCCAGGATGTCGCCCTGCGTGCCATCGAGGTGTACCTGGAAGTACTCAAGCGCCGTGAGCTGGTAACCCTGGCCAAGAACAACCTGCAGGCGCACCTGCGCGTCAACGACCAGATCGGCCTGCGCAGCGAACGCGGTGTCGGCAGCACCGCCGACCTCGACCAGTCCCGCGCCCGTCGCGCCCTGGCGGAAAACAACCTGGACACCGCCGAGGTCGACCTGGCCGACGCCGAGGCCAACTTCTACAGCGTCATCGGTCGCCAGCCCGACGAACTGGAAACGCCGACCTCGATCAAGATCCAGATGCCCAGCACCCTCGACGAAGCCCGCCAGGGCATGCGCGAGAACAACCCGTACCTCAAGTCCGCCCAGGCCGATGTCAACGCGGCGGAGAAACAGTACGAAGTGGCCAAGTCGCCGTTCTACCCGCGCCTGGACGCAGTGCTGGCCACCGGCGCCAACAACAACCTGGGCGGCGAGCGCGGCCACAGCAACAACGACTGGCAGGCCGGCGTCGAGCTCAGCTACAACCTGTTCCGTGGCGGCAGCGACAAGGCGCGCTTGCAGTCCGATGCGCACAAGATCAACCAGGCCATGGACATCCGCAACAATGCCCTGCGCGAGCTCACCGAGAACCTGAGCCTGGCCTGGAACGCCATGAACAACGCGCGCAAGCAGACCCCTAGCGCCCGCGAATACGCCGAGACCACTCAACGCGTACGCGGTGCCTACCAGGACCAGTTCGGCCTGGGCCAGCGCACCCTGCTTGACGTGCTCGACAGCGAGAACGAGCTGTACAACGCCAACCGCCGCTACACCGAGGTGCGCTACACCGAAGAGTTTTCCATGTACCGGGTGCTGGCGACCATGGGCGAGTTGCTGAGCAAGCAGCGCATCTCGCTGCCACCGGAAGCCATCGCCAAGACCGACGTACGCAATGAGGCGCAGTTGCCCGACATGCGTTAGGTCCTGCAACGCGGCCTGGCAACGCCACGGCCGCTTCCCGTCCAGCGCGGCAGGAGTAGGCCATCGTGACCAGTATGCAAAGCACGCAGCCCACCCTGGCTGCGGATGATCCGTTGCTCGATGGCCTGCTGATCCTGTGCAAGGTTCATGGGTGCCCGGCCAGCCGTGCCAGCCTGTGCGCCGGCCTGCCGCTGGCCGACCAGCGCCTGAGCCTCGAACTATTGCCCCGCGCAGCCGCCCGCGCCGGCCTGCAGGCACGCGTACTGCGCCGCGAACTGAGCGCCATCAATACACTGAACCTGCCGGTACTGTTGCTGCTCGGCGATGGACGCAGCGCCGTGCTGCAACGCTGGAGCGAAGATGGACGGGCGCTGATCCTGCCGTGCGAGGCCGACGGTGGCGAGCAATGGGTCGAGCGCCAGGCGCTGGAGCAGGCCTACAGCGGGCAAGCCCTGTTCGCCCGCCCGCGACATACCCTCGAAGACCTGCGTACGCCATTGCTGCCAAGGGTCGAAGCCTGGTTTCGCGACACCCTCAAGCATTCGCGCTGGCTATACAGCGATGCCCTGCTGGCCAGCCTTCTGATCAACCTGCTCGGGCTGATGGTGCCGCTGTTCGTGATGCAGACCTACGACCGCGTGGTGCCCAACCAGGCCCTCTCGACCCTGTGGGTGCTAGTCATCGGCCTGTTCATCGGTACCGCCTTCGAATTGGTGCTGCGCATGGTCCGCGCGCACCTGCTGGACCAGGCCGGCAAGAAGACCGACCTGATCCTGTCGGCCACGCTGTTCGAACGCATCACCGGCATGGCCATGAAAGCGCGTCCGGCCAGCATCGGCGGCTTCGCCCAGAGCATCCACGACTTCCAGGGCCTGCGCGAATTCCTCACCGCCGTGACCCTGACCAGCATCATCGACCTGCCCTTCGTGGTGCTGATGTTGCTGGTCATCGGCCTGCTCGGCGGCTGGCTGGTGGTTATCCCGCTGGTCGCCTTCCCCCTGGCGGTGGGCGTGGCGTTGTTCATCCAGATACGCCTGCGCGACACGGTGCAGAAAAGCCTGAGCCTCGGCGCCGTGCGCCAGGCCTTGCTGATCGAAACCCTTGGCGGCCTGGAAACCCTCAAGGCCTGTGGCGCCGAAAGCGAACGCCAATACCAGTGGGAACACACCAACGGCGCCATCGCCCGTCTCGACGCCCATGCCCGCAACCTGTCGGCCCTGGCCAGCAACGGCACGCTGTTCATCCAGCAGTTCTGCGGCATGGCCACCATCGTCGCGGGGGTCTATTCGATCATCGCCGGCAGCCTCAGCGTGGGCGCGCTGGTCGCCTGCTACATGCTCGGCAGCCGGGTGCTGGCGCCGCTGGGCCAGATCGCCGGGCTGATCACCCGTTACCAACAAGCACAACTGACCATGCGCAGCACCGACGCACTGATGAGCTTGCCACAGGAGCGCCAACCCGGTCAGCAGGCGCTGGAGCATACGGTGCTGCAAGGCGGCCTGGGCATCAGCCACGTGACGTTCCGCTATCCCGGTCAGGTCGCCGCGGCACTGAACGATATCAACCTGTCGATCAAGCCCGGCGAGCGCATCGGCATCATCGGTCGCAGCGGTTCGGGCAAGAGCACGCTCGGGCGATTGTTGATGGGGTTTCACCACCCTGACGAAGGCCAGGTACTGCTGGACAACCTCGACCTGCGCCAGCTGGATATCGCCGACCTGCGCAATCAGCTTGGCTATGTCGCCCACGACATGCCCCTGCTGGCAGGCAGCCTGCGCGACAACCTGACCCTGGGCGCACGCCACGTCAGCGATGCGCGCATGCTCGAAGTCGCCGAGCTGACCGGTGTCAGCGAACTGGCCCGCCAACACCCGCAGGGCTTCGACCGCCCGCTGGGCGAGCGCGGCCAATTGCTCTCCGGCGGCCAGCGCCAGGCCGTCCTGCTGGCCCGTGCACTGTTGCTGGAGCCGCCGATCCTGATCCTCGACGAACCCACCAGCCACATGGACAACAGCAGCGAAGACCAACTGCGCCAACGCCTGCTGGCCTGGGTGCCCGGCAAGACCCTGCTGCTGGTCACCCACCGCAGCTCGATGCTCAGCCTGGTGGATCGGCTGGTGGTACTGGACAACGGCAAGGTGGTGGCCGACGGGCCGAAGGACGCGGTGATCGACGCCCTGCGCAAAGGCCGTATCGGCGCAGCCCTGTAAACGACGTGAAGGACGGCGCTGCCACAGGCACCGTGGTTTTCATCGGAGGTAGACATGCCCCTCAGCCATAGTGTGCGCAGCCAGCTCTCCGGCGCCGACAAGCATGCCGAGCGCGACTACATGCCGGAGCTGGCAGGTGCCACCCTGCAGGACTCGCCGCGCCTGTCGCGCATCACGGTGTGGCTGGCAGCAGCGCTGTTGCTGGTGGCCCTGGTCTGGGCCAAGTTCGCCGTGCTCGACGAGGTCACGGTCGGCGAAGGCAAGGCCATCCCCTCGAGCAAGGTGCAGGTGATCCAGAACCTCGAAGGCGGCATCGTCACCGAGATCTTCGTGCGCGAAGGGCAGATGGTCGACAAGGGCGCCACCCTGCTGCGCCTGGACGACACCCGTTTCAAGTCGAACAAGGGCGAGAGCGAAGCCGACCGTTATGCCCTGACCGCACAGGTCGAGCGCCTGTCGGCCGAAGCCGAAGGGCGACCCTTCGCGCTATCGGAAGAAGTCCGCGCCAAGGCACCGCAGGTGGCCGAAGACGAAATCGCCCTCTATCAATCACGCCAGCGCCGGCTCGCCAGCGAGAAGCAGACACTCAACGAACAACTGCGGCAGAAGACCCAGGAACTCGCCGAATTCCGCTCCAAGGTCGAGCAGTACCGTTCGGCCGTTGGCCTGCTGCAGCAGGAGCTGGACATGTCGTCACCCTTGGTGAGCAAGGGCGCCATTTCGCCGGTGGAGATCCTGCGCCTCAAGCAACGCAGCGTCGAAGCCCGCGGCCAACTGAACGCGACCAACCTGGCCATCCCCCGCGCCGAAGCGGCCATCGCCGAGATTCGCAGCAAGATCCAGGAGTCCGATGCAAGTTTTCGCTCGGACGCCGCCAAGGAGCTCAACGACAAGCGCACGGAACTGTCGAAGATCACCGCCACCAGCATCGCCATCGACGACCGGGTCAACCGCACCACCGTGGTGTCGCCGGTACGGGGCATCGTCAAGCTGCTCAAGGTCAACACCATCGGCGGCGTGGTCCAGCCCGGCAGCGACCTGGTGGAGATCGTACCGATCGAGGACAACCTGCTGATCGAAGCCAAGGTGCGCCCGCAGGACGTGGCGTTTCTGCATCCGGGGCAGGTGGCGATGGTCAAGTTCAGTGCCTACGACTACACCATCTATGGCGGGCTCAAGGCCACGCTCGAGCTGATCAGTGCCGACACCGTCACCGACGACAAGGGCAATGCGTTCTACCTGATCCAGGTGCGCACCGAGAAAAACCATTTGGGCGGGGACAACAAGCCGCTGCTGATCATCCCGGGGATGACCGCGACGGTGGACATCATCACCGGGCAGAAGAGCGTGCTGGATTACCTGCTCAAGCCGGTGATGAAGGCCAGGACCGAGGCGATGCGTGAGCGGTGAGGGCCGTGGGATGGGTGGTGGCCTTGTGGGAGCGGGCTTGCCCGCGAAAAGGCCACCACCACTCTGTCATCCTTCCCCATGATTCCGAGCAAAGGTCTCAGCCCCCATGGCGCTGATCTGCCCTTCGATCAATGCCTCGAACGGCCTGAGCAATTCATCGAAATTCGCGGGCTGCTCCAACACATTCAGCGCCTGCACCACCGCTTCGATGGTCGACACCGCACCTGCCTCCGGCGCCTTGCGCAGTCGGTAGCGCGAGGGCTGGACCTGGCCGAGCGTCACCCGCGGCAACCCCTCCAGCAGCGGGTTGAGGTACAGCAACTTGCGTGCCTTGCGCCAGGTCCCGTCTGGGACGATCAGCAGCAACGGCAACGCATCGCCTTCGCCATAGGCCGACACCACCTCGGCCTGCTCGCCCGGGAACAGCAGCACCGGACGATAGCCGGGAGTGGCCAGCAATGCGGGCAGATCCTCGAAGACCTCAGCAATCAACAGTTCGGCATTGCGCAGCCCCAAAGCCGCCAGGCGGGCGGTGTTCAGGGCGTGGCTGGTTTCACTGGGGTGCTGCAGCAGGACCACGCGGGTGCGGCTGTCTATTGATGGGATCAGTGGGCAGAGGCAATGGGCGAGCGGGCGCTGGCAGCGCTCGCAGCGAGGTCTGGGCATGGGGGTCTCCGTTGGCGGAGGGATTTTGCCATATGCCGGGGCTATATGCCGGAAATCGGGGCCCGCCTTGCGGGCCATTCGCGGGACAAGTCAGGACGCCGAACCGCCGCCCCCACAGGACAGCACCACGCGCCTCGAATGCGGCGCTGTCCTGTGGGAGCGGGCTCGTCCCGCGATGGGCCGAGCAGCGGCCCCAGGATCTGTGCAGCTACACAGGATGCAGGGGCTGCTACAGCAGATCGCAGTGCCTGGCAGGAGCAGGTTTGTCGGCGTCGCCATTCCCCTCTAACGATTGAACCGCTCCGCCAGGCTATGCAGGTACTCCGCCATCCGCTCCAGGTCCTGGCTGATCTCGGCGCCCTGCTTCGCCTGCCCGGCGCTTTCGTCGCACAGGTGGGCGATGCGCACGATCTGCTGGTTGATATCCTCCGCCACGTGGCTCTGCTGCTCGGACGCGGTCGCCATCTGCTGGCTCATCCCGGTGATGCGGCTCACCGCCTGGACGATGCCAGCCAGTGCCGACTGCACCGCCTCGACGCTGTGCACGCTGTCACGGGAAATCTGCTCGCCGCGGCTGGCGCTGCTCACCGCGCGCTCGGCACCGGCACGCAGCGAGGCGATGATCTGGTGGATTTCCTCGGTGGAGGTGCGAGTGCGCTGGGCCAGCGAGCGCACCTCGTCGGCCACCACCGCAAACCCCCTGCCCTGCTCCCCGGCGCGCGCCGCTTCGATTGCGGCATTGAGCGCCAGCAGGTTGGTCTGCTCGGCGATCGAGGTGATCACATCCACCACACTGCCGATCGATTGGGTCTGCTCGGCCAGGGCATTGACCGCCTGGCCGATGTCGTTCACCGCCTCGCTCATGCTGCCCATGGCCCGCAGGCTCTGCTGGGCCAGGTCACTGCCCTGCTGCGCCAGCTGGTCGGCATCGCCGGCCGCATGGGCAGTGCTCTGCACGTTATGGGTGACCTGCTGGATGGTTGCCGCCATCTGCGCGATGGCGGTGGCCGACTGGTCGGTTTCGCTGCGCTGTCGGTCGAGCATCTGCGCCTGGGCATCAGACAGTTCCGCTGACTGTGCGGCCCGTGACTTGACGCCAACGCCGGCGTCCACCAGCCGCGTGAGCGCGCTCTGCAGGCGTGCCTCTTCGCTGATAATCGCCAGGTCGAGTTGGCCGCGCAAGCCGGGGTTGTCACTGTAGGTCAGGGCGACCAGCGGGCTGGTGAAAGCCTTGGGATGCTCGGCCAAGGTCCGGCGGATGGCCTGGTTCTGCCGGTGTTCGATCAGGTACCAGGCACTGAACAGGCTGACCATCAGCAGGCCCAGCGCCGCATAGGGCGGTAGCCACAGGTAGCCTGCCGCCGCAATCAGCCCGGCACCCACCAGTGGCCAGCCAGTCCCCAGGCCATGCGCCAGCCGCGCGGCCCAGGGCACTGGCGAGCGTTCGGCCCGCAGGCGTGCGTACAACGCTTCGGCACGACGAATCTGTTCGCGAGTCGGCACCGAACGCACCGATTCGTAGCCACTGATGCGGCCGTTCTCGTAGACCGCCGTGACATAGGCGCTGACCCAGTAGAAGTCGCCGTTCTTGGCGCGGTTCTTCACCACCCCCATCCACGGCTTGCCCTGCTTGATGGTTTCCCACATATGGCCGAACACCGACGGCGGCATGTCGGGATGGCGCACCAGGTTGTGCGGCTGCCCCACCAACTCGTCGTAGGTGAATCCGCTGATTGCCACGAACGCATCGTTGCAGTAGGTGATCCGGCTGTTCAGGTCGGTGGTGGAAATCAACCGCTGCTCGCTGGAGAACGTTCTTTCATGCTCGGTTACGGGCAGGTTCGTGCGCATCTCGGGCGGTCCTTGCTTGTGTAGACGAGGGGGAAATTTCATCAAAGCAAGTAAAGGTTTAGCAGAGCTTTTTCACGTGCGAGATCAGCATTTGTAAGAAAAGTTCCCGACCTGACGGAATGTGTTTCCGGCAACGCCGATCAGCCCACATTCAATTGCGACTTGAGCAGGTCGCGGAAGGTCTGGATCAACGGTTCGCGGCTGCGCCCACGCCGGATGATCAAAGAAAATGGCGCCTGATAGCCGAAGGTAGACGGCGATAAGACACGCAGATCACCTTTGTCGGCCCAGGCCTGGGCATAGTGCTCGGGCAGGTAACCGATGTAGGCACCGGACAGGATCAGGATCAGCTGCGCCTCCATGCTTTCCACGGTCGCGGCGCTGTGCTTGAAGCCGTGACGGGCCAGCTCCGCCTGGCTCCAGTAACCCCGGCCGACCATACGCTGCTGGGTGATGACCTGCGCCGGAATGCGCCGCTCGTTGAACAGCGGGTGGCGGCTGCTGCAGTACAGCCAGTGCTGCTCGCGGTACAACGGCTGGTACACCAGGCCGCTCATGCGCGAAGAGAAGGCGCCGATGGCCAGGTCCAGGCGGTTGTCCTGCACACCCAGCTGCAGCTCGTAAGGGCTGGAAACCGACAGGTGCAAGTGCACGGCCGGGTGCTCCTGGCTGTAGGCGCCGATCGCCTCGGCCAGGGGCAGCGCGCGATCGCCGACGGTGGAGTCGATCACCCCCAGGTTGAGGGTGCCGCGCAGCTCACCCTTGAGCGCCGCAGCGTATTGCTCGAAACCATCGAGCTCGCCCAGCAGGCGCAAGGTCTCCTGGTGGAACAGCTCACCCTTGCTGGTCAGGCTGAAACCACCACGGCCGCGGTGGCACAGCACCAGGCCCAGGGCACTTTCCAGCTGGCTCATGTAGGTGCTGATGGCCGACGTGGAAAGGTTGAGGTCACGCTGGGCGTTGGCGAAACCTTGGTGACGCACCACGCTGACGAAGATGCGCAGCAGTTTCAGGTCGGGCAGCGATGAGGCCATGGCGCACAGGTTCCGCAGAGTGGAAATCCGTCAGAGTCTACCGCGCCTTCGTCGCGATAGTTCAGAAATTCCTGAAGTAAGTATTTGTCGGTAGCGATTCTTCCGGCGCACTACCTTGCGCAGACTTGGCCGAAATGTCCCTGGTCGCCGGCGCCTTCGCGCTTGCCGAGCGTGCCGCGACACAGGTTCGAACAAACAGAACAATCGACCGACTGATGAGGCCCACCGTGGACAAGATTCTCCACCAACCACTGGGCGGCAACGAAATGCCGCGTTTCGGCGGCATCGCCACCATGCTCCGCCTCCCCCACCTGCAAAGCGCCGAAGGCCTGGACGCCGCCTTCATCGGCGTGCCGCTGGACATCGGCACCTCGCTGCGCTCCGGTACCCGCTTCGGCCCGCGGCAGATCCGCGCCGAATCGGTGATGATCCGCCCGTACAACATGGCCACCGGCGCCGCCCCGTTCGACTCGCTGTCGGTCGCCGACATCGGTGACGTGGCGATCAACACCTTCAACCTGCTCGACGCCGTACGCATCATCGAAGAAGCCTACGACGAGATCGTCGAACACAACGTCATCCCCATGACCCTGGGTGGCGACCACACCATCACCCTGCCGATCCTGCGCGCCCTGCATAAAAAGCACGGCAAGATCGGCCTGGTGCACATCGACGCCCACGCCGACGTCAACGATCATATGTTCGGCGAGAAGATCGCCCACGGCACCACCTTCCGCCGCGCCGTCGAGGAAGGCCTGCTGGACTGCGACCGCGTGGTGCAGATCGGCCTGCGCGCCCAGGGCTATACCGCCGACGACTTCAACTGGAGCCGCCGCCAGGGCTTCCGCGTGGTGCAGGCCGAAGAGTGCTGGCACAAATCGCTGGAGCCGCTGATGGCCGAAGTGCGCGAGAAGGTCGGCGGTGGCCCGGTGTACCTGTCGTTCGACATCGACGGCATCGACCCGGCCTGGGCGCCAGGCACCGGCACCCCGGAAATCGGCGGCCTGACCACCATCCAGGCGATGGAAATCATCCGCGGTTGCCACGGCCTGGACCTGATCGGCTGCGACCTGGTCGAGGTCTCGCCACCGTACGACACCACCGGCAACACCTCGCTGCTGGGCGCCAACCTGTTGTTCGAAATGCTCTGCGTGCTTCCCGGCGTAGTGCGTCGCTGATCACCTGAAACACCTGCAATACCCAGGCAGGAGCCGTGGGACAGGGCCATAGAGGCCCGCCAACACTCGATGAGGAGCGCCGGACGCGGTGAGAGCGTCCGAGCGATCGATCTCGCATAATAAAGATAATCGGAGACACCCATGGCCTTGGACATCATTGTTGTACTGATCTACGCCGCTGGCATGCTCGGGCTTGGCTGGTACGGCATGCGGCGTGCGAAGACCCACGAAGACTACCTGGTCGCCGGACGCAATCTCGGCCCGACCCTCTACATGGGCACCATGGCCACCACCGTGCTCGGCGGTGCATCCACCGTCGGCACCGTGCGCCTGGGCTATGTCCACGGTATTTCCGGTTTCTGGCTGTGCGCGGCCCTGGGCCTGGGCATCATCGCCCTGAACCTGTTCCTCGCCAAACCGCTGCTGCGCCTGCGCATCTTCACCGTGACCCAGGTCCTGGAGCGCCGCTACAACCCGATGGCGCGCCAGGCCAGTGCAGTGATCATGCTGGCCTACGCGCTGATGATCGGCGTGGTCTCCACGCTGGCCATGGGCACCGTGCTGCAAGTGCTGCTCGATGTGCCGTTCTGGATGGCCTTGCTGTTCGGCGGTGGCGTGGTGGTGGTCTACTCGACCATCGGCGGCATGTGGTCGCTGACCCTCACCGACATCGTGCAGTTCGTCATCAAAACCGTGGGCCTGATGTTCATCCTCCTGCCGGTGTGCCTGTACAAGGCCGGTGGCTGGGATGCACTGGTGGCCAAGCTGCCGGCGGCGAGCTTCCAGCTCACCACCATCGGCTGGGACACCATCATCACCTACTTCCTGATCTACTTCTTCGGCATCCTGATCGGCCAGGACATCTGGCAGCGTGTGTTCACCGCACGTGACGAGAAAGTCTGCCAGCGCGCTGGCACCGCCGCAGGCGTGTACTGCGTGATCTACGGCCTGGCCTGCGCGCTGATCGGCATGGCCGCCCACGTGCTGATGCCAGACCTGGCCAACCCGAACAACGCCTTCGCCGAAATGATCAAGACCACCCTGCCCGACGGCATCCGTGGCCTGCTGATGGCGGCGGCACTGGCGGCGATGATGTCGACCGCAAGCGCCGGCCTGCTGGCGGCGTCCACCACCCTGACCGAAGACCTGCTGCCCAAGCTGCGTGGTGGCAAGCGCTCGAGCCTGGGCGTGAACCGCCTGTTCACCCTGCTCACTGGCGTGGCCGTGCTGGTGATCGCCCTGGCGGTGAACGATGTGATCAGTGCCCTCACCCTGGCCTACAACCTGCTGGTCGGTGGCATGCTGATCCCGCTGATCGGGGCGATCTTCTGGAAACGCGCCACCACTCCAGGCGCAATCGCCAGCATGTCGCTGGGCTTTGCCACCGCGCTGTTCTTCATGTTCAAGGACGGCCTGGATGCCAACTCGCCGATCTACTACAGCCTGGCGGTGGGCCTGGTGAGCTTTGTCGTGGTCAGCCTGATGTCGCGTAAACCGGCAGCGGCGGTGAACCTGGCCTGATTCCAGGGCAGAAAATCCCCGGACCAGCCCGCCCCTACCCTGTGGAAGCAGCTGTCTTGTTCAAAATCTAAAGGTCAGCCCAATCCCTGTGGGAGCGGGCTGGTCCCGCGATCACCGGCGAAGCCGGTGCCATGCACTGCGAAAGCCCCACCACAGATCCCCCTGCAAAAACGCAAAAGGCCGCCGCATCCCCCAAGGATGCAGCGGCCTTTTTCCTGCGCTAATCAGCGCCGACGCGGCTGGCGCTTGCGCTGTTCTTCGTCGGTGGGGATCGGTACCGGTTGCAATGGCGGCGGTACCAGGCCAAGGGCGACGGCAAGGTCGTGGAGCCAGTTGTACATGCGCTTGTTCATAGTGCCCCCTTCACGGGTCAGCCTTGCGGCAAATCAGTCCTGCGATGCTTCATACAGATCATAGTCCCATGTTCTGTATATCGCCTGCGTCTAACCTTACAGATATGGGCGATTTTGCCGCAGATCAAGCGGAAACGCCGTACTCCGACAGCCGGTTTACTGTTTCACCTTGTTGCAGGTCGATCCACGCCTGCAAATTTGCCCCGCACATGCCCTGGCGCCACATCAACCAGGTCTCGGCATGATCGAACGGCGCCTGCAGCGGATGCGCGCTGACCCGCTCGCGGCCCGGCAGGCTGTCGAGCATCGACTGCGACATCATCGCCACCCCCGCCCCCGCGATCACGCACGCCAGCATGCCCTGGTACGACTCGATCTCCATCACCCGCCCCATTGGCGTGTGATCGTGCGCATACCAGGCTTCCAGACGCATGCGGTAGGCACACCCCTGGCGGAACGTGAACACCGAACGCCCGGCCACATCACGCGCGCTGTGCACCGGCGGATGCTCGGGGCTGGTGATCAGCACCAGCCGTTCCTCGCACAAGGGCACGCCATCGAGCCCGGCCAGCCCCGGCGGGCCATCCACCAGCGCGGCGTCCAGGCGGCGCTCGAGCAGGCCCTGCAACAACTCGCCACTGGGCGCGGCCTGCACCTGCAGGTTCACTGCCGGATAGGCCTGATGGTAGCGCGCAAGCAACGCCGGAAGCTGGATGGCCGCAGTGCTGTACATGGTCCCGATGATGAAGTCCCCAGCTGGCTGACCGCCCTGCACCGCTGCCATGGCTTCATCGCGCAGTACCGAAAGCCTGTGCGCATAGTCCAGCAACACTTTGCCGGCCGGCGAGAGCTGCAAGCGCTGACGCTCGCGCAGGAACAACTCCACGCCCAGCTGCTCCTCGAGCTGACGCAGGCGCGTCGACAGGTTCGACGGCACCCGGTGCAGGCGCTCGGCGGCGCGGGTCACTGAACCCTCCTCGGCGACGGCCTGGAAGATCCGCAATTGGCTGAAGTCCACGACATTCTCCAAAACAGAACAACTTGATCATCATTATTCAATTTTATTGAAAGTCAAGAACTCCTACCCTGCCATCCATCGCTTACCACTGCGCAGGAGTCTTCCCATGTCGCCCTTACTGCAACTCATGGCCAGTGCCGTCGCGCTGATGATGGCCATGGGCATCGGCCGCTTCGCCCTGACCCCGCAGATGCCCCGCCTGATTGCCGAGGGCCAGTTCGACCTGACCGCAGGCGGCCTGGTGGCCGCTGCCAACTATCTCGGCTATTTTCTGGGCGCCGTGGACGGCATGTTCGCCCGCCACCCGCACCAGGTGCGCCTGCGCCTGCATGCCGGGCTGTGGCTGTGCGTGCTGCTGACCCTGGCCTCCTGGGCTGCCAACGGATTCTGGAGCCACCTGCTGCTGCGCTTCGGCATCGGTGTGGCAAGCGCCTGGGCATTGGTTATGCTGACCAGCCTCAGCCAGCACGTGGCCAGCAGCCATGATCGCGCGCGACTCGGCGCACTGGTGTTCGCAGGCCCCGGCGTGGGGATCGCCATCACCGGTTTCCTCGCACTCGGTGCGCACCTGCTCAGCCTCGACTCGGCGGCGCTGTGGTTGATGTACTCGGTGGCAGCGCTGGTGATGCTGCTGGCTGTGCTGCCGTGGCTGCCGCGCGCCCATCTGCTGACGCCCGCCCCCAGCACCGCAGCAGCGCAGGCTCATCCACGCCAGCGCGGCATCGTCCGTCTGGCGATGGTCTATGCGTTGTACGGCATCGGCTACATCCTGCCCGCCACCTTCCTCTCGCAGATGGCCAGCCAGCAATTCCAAGGGCAGTGGCTTGCCGACCTGTTCTGGCCCGGCTTCGGCCTTGCCGCAGCGCTTGGCGTAGTGATCGTCAGCCTGCGCGGCCCGGGTCGCACCAGCGTCTGGCTGACCGCCACACTCTGGCTGCAAGCCTTGGGCGTGCTGGCCTGCCTGCTGGGCGGCGGTATCGGACTGGGGCTCGGGGTACTGCTGTGCGGTGCGCCGTTCCTGGCCTGCATGCAATTGGTGATGCAGCGTTCGCGAGAGCTCGCGCCCCACGCCACCCAGCGCAACGCCGGCCTGCTGACCGCCTGCTTCGCCCTCGGCCAACTCAGCGGCCCCTTGCTGGCCGCGCTGAGCAACCACTTCAGCGGCGGGCTGCAACCCGCACTGTTGCTGGCGGCTGCAGGGCTGGGGGTCGCCGGGTTGCTGGTGGCGACAAGCAGATCGGATCAACGCGCCGCAGAGCAACTGGCGACCACAGTGTAGGAGCAGCTGTCTTGCTCAACATCTAGAAACCAGCCCAGGCCCTGTGGGAGCGGCTTGCCTGCGAACACGGGCGTAGCCCGTGCCAGGCAGCGCGATATCTTCTTCGCGGGCAAGCCCGCTCCTACAGGTCGAGGCGGTTTCATAGCCGGGCTGTGCCTCAATGCACCGAGTTACGCCCAACCTCCAGGTCGTTCAGCAACGCCTTGGCCATCGCGCTCAGGTAGTGCAGTGCGGTGATGCTCACCGGGTTCACCTGTTCCTGCTCGCTCAACTCCCGGACACAGCCAAGGATCACCGACACTTCTTCCAGCACCCGCTCGAAAGGAATGCCAGGCTGTACGCGGTACATGTCCAGGAAAGTCGCCACACCAGCGGTGGTGTAGCCATCGGATAGATCAGTCATGGCCACGTTTCCTCACTGTGGTGTGGGGAACGTGCGTAAGGCGGGGTGGATCGGGGACGAGCTTTTTCATGGCATGACTCCCATCGTGAAAAACAGGAACTGCCACTCGCTCGTTCTCACAGGATTGGGTGGCAGTCGTACGCGGGGTGAGAACCCGGCCACGATAGGGGAACCGGTCAGGACGAACCTGCCCGCGCACGGCTGCCATAGCAGAGCGGACGCTATCGTGATTAGGGTTCTCACACCCTGTCGTTTGGACGACCCGGCGAAGTTATCCCTGACGCATTTCCACGACAATTAAGACGCTTCCGCAAGCCGCGTAGGATAGATCCTAACGACTCAAAACCTGACACCGGCGCCCGAGAATTAGGAAAAATCAGACACGCTACAGCCCGCCTTACCCCACCACCCGGCGCAACTGCCGCCGCACCCAAGGCTCGGCACTTACCAGCACCACACCACCGAGCACCATCACCGCCCCCACCACGA
The DNA here is from genome assembly GCF_001320965.1 of Pseudomonas sp. NBRC 111143. Classification (NCBI taxonomy): domain Bacteria; kingdom Pseudomonadati; phylum Pseudomonadota; class Gammaproteobacteria; order Pseudomonadales; family Pseudomonadaceae; genus Pseudomonas; species Pseudomonas sp. NBRC 111143. The sequence continues at coordinate 40,946 of NZ_BCBT01000023.1, forward strand.
AGTTCACGCTCAGCGGCTCATCCAGCAACAGCACCCCGAACGTCACCCCGAACAACGGCGTGATGAACGAAAACACCGCCAGGTTCGACGCCAGGTACTGGCGCAGCAACCAGAACCAGGTCAGGTAACTGAAGAACGACACCACCAACCCCTGGAACAGCACGCTGCCCAGTGCCAACGGCGTGAACGACACCGCACCGATCTGCCCGCTGAACAACGCCATCAGCAGCAAGCCGACGAAGCCCACCATCAGCTGGTAGAACAGCGTCAAGGTCGCCGGCGCCTCCGACAGCCGCGAAGCCCGCACCACCACCGTGGTCGCACCCCACATCAGCCCGGCCAGCACCGCCATGGCATCGCCGAGCAGCACCCGCCCATCGAGTTGATCCAGCGACAGCCCGCCCGCAAAGGCCAGGGCAATCCCGGCAAACGCCAGCGCAATCCCCAGCCACTGCAACAAACGCAGACGCTCGCTGGGCAACATGAAGTGCAGCCCCAGCGCGGTGAACACTGGGGCCGTGTAGAGAAACACCGACATATGCGCCGCCGAGGTCAGCTTCAGCCCCTCGGCGATGAACAGAAACTCCAGCCCGAACAACGCCCCGGCCAGCAAACCCGCGCGCCAGGTGCTGCCCAACTGCGCCCAGCCGCCCCGCCAGCACATCAGCAGCCCTACCAGCACCGCAGCGATACCGGAGCGAAACGCCGCCTGCATCACCGGCGCGATATCCACGGCCGCCCATTTGATCATCACCTGCTGGGAGCCCCAGATCAGGCACAACCCCAGCATCACCTGCAGGGCAAAGGCGTCGGTGTTCTTGCGGGCCGCGCTCATGGGCGGGCCTCGTAGCGGGTCAGGGGCATGGGCAACGCTCGGCAGTCAGAAAATGGATCCATTGCCGATTATCGGTGCGCCCGCCCCGCCGATACCAGCCTAAATCGCACCTGGTGTGATCTGCGGCTTGCTTGAGACCTGATCGAAGGTGGACTCATCCAGCGCATCTGCCTGCTGATCCAGCTTCAAGCGTGGGCTGTCCGCTCCTGGAATCGCGCTGTCGATGAGGCTGAGCAGGCGCGAGCCGCGCTCGGTGAGCACAAAGTTTTCACCGTTGCCGCCATCCTCTTCAGGCCGGCTTTCGATGAAGCCGCGCTGGAACAGCAGCTTTTCGTATTCACAGGCGCGGGTTTTCAGCTGATCCAGATCGCCCACCGGCTGGCCTTTGGCGGCCATCGCCGCAGCATGCTGCTCGGCGTAGGGGCGTGGCGTGAAGCTTTGACCTGCGCCGTTCTGCACCTCGTGCAGCAAGCGTTCGATCAGGTCCCAGTCGTAGGTGCTCATGGCAGTGGCCTCTTGCTGTGGACGGTGGGTACACAGCATGGGACCGGAAGCGTCGGAGGTCCGTTCAAATCATTGACAGTACACGGCTGGAGCCGGCTCTGGTCCTGCGAACAGGCATCTATGGCAGTTCAAACCGGCTCACGGATTCACAGCTCCCACGAACTCGAGACAAGTCTTGTCTCCAGAAACCGCAAAACAAATCAACGCGACTCATCTGAGCTGTGCTGAAATAGCCGACCGCTGCGCCAGCTGCGACAAAGCACGGTCCTAACCCTTGCGGGTTGAACATGTACATGCTTCAAACAAGCCCGTCATGACCGTTGCCAGCGTGGCGCAATGCCCCCGCAGAACGGAATTTCGCTGAGCGACCCGCCGTCTGGAACCGCGGAGTCTCGCTCAAGGATCAAAATAAGGAATTGCAATGAATCTCTTTCTGGTGCTCTGGATCGTTATCCTGGCGATGACTGCTTATGCAGCAAACAGCCGCGGCCGCTCGGTGCCAAGATGGATTGCGATCGGTTTTTTCTTTCCTGGCCTGGCATTGATCGCCGTGTTGATACTGCCACGACGAGAAAAAACCGGCGTTGACGGCCTCGTGCACGAAGATCTGCGCCCTTGCCCCTCCTGCGCACAGGACATTAAGGCGTCAGCGTCACGCTGCAAGCACTGCGCAGCGCAAGTAGAGCCCATAGCGTTGAGAGACCGCAGTGGTTGGGTAGCACGCATTACTGCTGAAACTGACGAAGAATTTGAACGTCTCGCCAAGCAGATCGAACTGATGGACATTCCTGCAATTCTCGATGAACCCCCTCACCTGTTCGCCGGCCCGTTCGAAGAAAAGGCCCAGGCGCGCAATACACTGAACTACCTGAAGTCAGATCTTGGCCTCGATGGGCTGGTGACGTGGCGATCGGTCTCGAGGGAGCAAGAAGCCTGAGCATTCGCGCCTCCGCTGAAAGTAAGCCCATTCGGGCTAACTTGCAGGGGGAATGATCAAGAGTCGGTCATGCTTTGACGAGGCTCAACCGATCACGTCCGAAGTGCGTGCTTCTTCCTCGCTGATTTCGACCCAGCCTTCGCGCAGGTAGCGAGCAGCGAGCATCTTCTGGATGAAGGCCATGTAGAACAGCTGAAGCCCAAGACACACTGGAGCTGTCCACTGTGGCTGCAACGTGAGCGTCAGCCCCACGATTGCGATCCAGATCATCAAATGCTTGAGCTGTTCGGAGAGAAAGAGATACAGCGGGCCGAAGAACATGACCATAAAGGTTTGGAACGAGCTGACTTCTTCGACTTTTTGGGAGTCGGAATGTTTGAAATAACGGGCCATTCTTTGCGTCCTTTGCTGAGAAATGAAAAGCTAGGGTGATGGCGCTTCTCGCATCGCGATAAGGCTCATACCCCGAGCGTGGCGACACTTGAAGCAACCGACGGAGCTCTGCGGGCGAAACCAATCTTTGACTTTATCAGGCCCAATTGAATCAAGCATCCCGGCGCGCCGCGAGGGTCAGGGATAATTTCTGGGTTACTACTTAAAATTTTTGGCGTGAATTAATGACGCAGGTCGTCCCTCACGCCACAACCGCTCACAATCAGAACCACGAATCAAACCCTGCTCATCCTTGGTCGATTTCTACAGACGACGTGAAGTAGATTTTATTGATTAACGCTTCGGCACTTGACTCGTCGCTGGCTCTTAGCCGCCACAAGACTCCTTTCCATATACGGCTGAAAAACTTACAAAATCTGAGCGCTCGCGGCACTATAGTTAGGTTCCTCTAAACTCCAAATAAACCTAAAACAACCACAAATTAAAAATCAGTCGCGGCGCTTTTTTTAACCGCTGCCACCTTTGACTCCACCCATATCCCTAAAGCGACTGGAACCCCGCAAGACAAGCCAACAAGAATAGACTTATGAATCTCCTTCCAACCAAATACCCAATAATCAAACTTATAATAACCAATAATCGACCCTACAAGGTGCCCCAACACCCCAACTCCAAGAAAAAACAATACAGAATACACCAACAACACAGCCATCAAAAAAAAACCAACTCTTTCCAGCTTCACTTTTTATTTCCTACAGAACTGACTTGTCCCCCAACGACTTCGGAGAATACAGAACCAGCTACGTTGCCGTATATATTACTTCGAGCAGACGGTTCTGGCGTTCGCGGATCAGGTCTTGGTCGCCGGGCGAGGCGGCCTGGGCCTGGACGTGGCAGAAACTCAGAAACAGCGCACAGAGGGCCCATCCTTGCGCGTGCGCCCCATCGCCCCAAAAACCGCGCAAACGCTCAAGGACAGGCCTTGTGGCTGAATCGTTACAGGCCATGGATCGTATGAACTTTCAGCGCCCGTCAGACCTCAACCGGATAACCCCGCCATGAGGCCAAGCCCATGAACACTCTGTGCCGCATCACCCTGCTCGCCAGCCTGTCCTGCGCCCTGCCCGCCTGGGCCTGCACACCGGAAGAAGCCACGCAAAAGCGCGAAGAACTGGCCAAGCTGGTGACTCAACTGACCGAGCAGAACCCGCAGAAGGCCAAGGAGATAAATGATGAGCTCCAGGGCATGGAGCTGGGGACGGCAAGCAAGGACTTGCCAGACAAATGCCAGCTGATCGACAAGCGGGTGAAGGAGTTGAAAGAGGCGGAGCAAAAGGCGGGTTGAATCAAAGCTGCCGTGCACCGCATACCACTTGTAGGAGCGGGCTTGCCCGCGAAAAAGACACCGCGCTGCCTGGCACGGGCTACGCCCGTGTTCGCGGGCAAGCCCGCTCCCACAGGGGGATTGGGCTGGCCTTAAGATTTTGAACAAGACAGGTGCTGGGGTTACTCCGCCTTGGGCGCCCGCTTCTTCAGCGGTGCCAGGCCATCGGAGCTGGCCAGCGGAGCGTTCGGGCGCGGCTTGGCGGTTGGTTTGCGCTTGGCGGCGGTCTTCTTCTCGCCGGTCTTCTTGTCGACCTTTTTCTTCTTCGCGCCCACTGCCTTGCCCGAAGCCTTGACCTTCTTCGGCCCGCTGTAGGTGCCCTTGACCTCCTTGATGACGCGGCGCTCGAACTGCTGCTTGAGGTAGCGCTCGATGCTCGACATCAGGTTCCAGTCGTTGTGGGTGATCAGCGAGATCGCCAGGCCTTCGCCACCGGCACGGCCGGTACGGCCCACACGGTGCACGTACTCGTCACCACTGCGCGGCATGTCGAAGTTGATCACCAGGTCCAGGCCGTCGATGTCCAGGCCACGGGCCGCAACGTCGGTGGCCACCAGCACCTTGGAGCTGCCCTGCTTGAAGCGCTCGATGGCCAGCTTGCGGTCCTTCTGGTCCTTCTCGCCGTGCAGGACGAAAGCCTTCACATCCTTGGCCACTAGGTGACCGTAAATGCGGTCGGCCAGGGCGCGGGTGTTGGTGAAGATGATCGCCTTGTCGAAGGTCTCGTTGGCCAGCAGCCACTGCACGATCGCTTCTTTATGCTGGTCGTGGTCGGCAGTGATGATCTGCTGACGGGTGCCTTCGGCCAGTTGCGAGACGCTGTTGAGCATCAGGTGCTCAGGGTCTTTCAATACCTTGCCGATGATGTCGCGCAGCGCCGCACCGCCGGTGGTGGCGGAGAACAGCAGGGTCTGCTCGCGGTTCTCGCACTCCTTGCACAGGCGCTCCATATCTTCGGCAAAGCCCATGTCGAGCATGCGGTCGGCTTCGTCGAGGATCATCACCTGCACGTGGGAGAGGTCGAGGTTGCCGGCATTGAGCTGCTCAAGCAGGCGACCTGGGGTGCCGATCAGCACGTCCGGCACCTTGCGCAGCATCGCGGCCTGTTCCTTGAAGTCTTCACCGCCGGTGACCAGGCCGGACTTGATGTAGGTGAACTGCGAGAACAGTTGCACCTGCTTGAGGGTTTGCTGCGCCAGCTCGCGGGTCGGCAGCAGGATCAGCGCACGGATCTCGACCCGTGGCCCGCTCAGGTCGACCAGGCGGTTGAGCAGCGGCAGCACGAAGGCTGCGGTCTTGCCGCTGCCGGTCTGCGCCGTGACCCGCAGGTCACGCCCTTGCAGGGCCAGGGGAATGGCCGCCGCCTGCACCGGGGTCGGCTCGACAAATTTCAGCTCGGCCACGGCTTTGAGCAGGCGTTCGTGCAGGGCGAATTGGGAAAACACGGGTGTACCTCAGACAGATGCGGACAATTCGGTTGCATAGGGTAACGTTTTCCGCGGCTGTAGCCGAATTTCTTTTGGCAACATTCGCGGTTTCCGCGCTCTAATGGCGCTCCGTTCGACCCACTGAATGCATTGATTACATGGATATCCAACGAATCTGGCACGACACCCTGGACCTCTGGGGCACCCTCGACCAACACCCAATGCTGCACGCCTCCCTCGGCGTGCTGGTCCTGCTGCTGGTCTCGCTGCTGGTCGGCCGCCTGGCGCGCTTCCTGCTGCTGCACAGCACCCGCCTGCTGGCCCGCCAGCCGCCGCTGCGCTGGCTCGACGACCTGCGCCACAACAAGGTCTTCCACCGCCTGGCGCAGACCACGCCGTCACTGATTCTGCAGTTCGGCCTGAAACTGGTGCCGGAGCTCTCGGCCACCGCCCAGCATTTTCTCGGCAACCTGGCCCTGGCCGTCACCCTGCTGTTCCTCACCCGCGCCCTGTCGTGCCTGCTCGACGGCCTGCTGGACATCTACGCCCGCACCGAACACGCCCGTACCCGCTCGATCAAGGGCTATGTGCAACTGGCGAAGATGGTGCTGTGGGTGTTCAGCGCCATCGTCATCGTAGCCACCCTGATCGACCGCTCGCCGCTGTTGCTGCTGTCGGGCCTGGGTGCGATGTCGGCGGTGCTGCTGTTGGTATACAAGGACACCCTGCTGTCGTTCGTTGCCAGCGTGCAGTTGACCAGCAACGACATGCTCCACGTCGGCGACTGGATCGAAATGCCCCAGGTCGGTGCCGACGGTGATGTGATCGACATCACCCTGCACACGGTCAAGGTGCAGAACTTCGACAAGACCATCGTCTCCATCCCCACCTGGCGCCTGATGAGCGAGTCGTTCCGCAACTACCGCGGCATGCAGCAGTCCGGCGGCCGTCGCATCAAGCGCAGCCTGTTCATCGACGCCACCGGCGTGCGCTTTCTCACCCTCGAAGAAGAACAGCGCCTGGGCGGCGTACGCCTGCTCGGCGACTACCTGGCCACCAAGCGCAAGGAACTGCACGACTGGAACGAGGCCCAGGGCCTGGTCGCCGAACTCTCGGCCAACCGCCGCAAGCTGACCAACATCGGCACCTTTCGCGCCTTCGCCCTGGCGTACCTGAAGAACCACCCCGACGTGCACCCGAACATGACCTGCATGGTCCGCCAGATGCAGACCAGCGCCGAGGGTGTGCCGCTGGAGATCTACTGCTTTACCCGCACCACGGTGTGGGCCGAGTACGAACGGATTCAGGGGGATATCTTCGATTACCTGCTGGCGGTGTTGCCGGAGTTTGGCTTGAGTCTGTATCAGCAGCCTAGCGGTAGCGATATGCGCTCGGGGCTGGCGGCGCGGGTTGAGCGCATGAGCGAGGCCTAAAAAGCGCTCCCCCAATGGATGCGGCGGTTCGCGCCCCGACTTGCCCCGCGAAAGGGCCGCAAAGCGGCCCTCTGCAATGAGAAGCCGCATCCGATAACCAATGGAAGCTCAAATTCTTGGGTTTCCACCTAAAAGCCGCATAGCAGCTCGCGCCTCCCTGCCAGTACCTCGCTTGCGCAACGCGTAGCCGCACTTATCGGGTGCCCCGTTTAAACCGCAAATGATCTGCGTGCTGAGCGATCATGTGCCGAACCATTTGAGCAAGTCCTATGTCAACGACAGAGCCGCGTACAGATAGGGGCGCGCTGGCCTACAGTGCAGGAAGTGCGTTGGACTGATGGACATCAGACAGCTGCTTTATCAGGCCTGCGCGCGTCCAGTAACTGCCCATCGCGCTCCCCCCTTGTTTTTAGAGACTGCGTCCATGGAACACTCAAGCTGCGCCGCTTCGCACGACCGTGCCCTTGACTGGCTGAACTTCTTCCTGGCGGACGTGCGTGACGGACTCGGGCCCTACCTCGCCATCTACCTGCTTGCCGTGCACCAGTGGCAGCCGGCGAGCATTGGCCTGGTGATGAGCCTGGCAGGCATCGCTGCACTGGTGGCGCAAACTCCGGCTGGAGCCTTGATTGACCGCACGACAGCCAAACACGCGGTGGTCGTGACCGCCGCCGTGCTGGTGACCGGCAGCTGCCTGCTGCTGCCGTGGATTTCGTCGTTCGCCGGAGTGGCCTTGACCCAGACGATCGGCGCCATAGCAGGCTCGCTGTTCGCTCCGGCGATTGCCGCCATCTCGCTGGGCATCACAGGCCCCAAGGCCTTTACGCGAAGGGTGGGTCGCAACGAGACGTTCAACCATGCGGGCAATGCCTGCTCAGCATTGCTGGCCGGTGGCTTGGCGTATCTGTTCGGCCCGGTGGTGGTGTTCTATCTCATGGCGGTCATGACCGTAGCCAGCATCGTGGCGATGTGGCGTGTGCCAGCAGCCGCCATCGACCACCAGGTGGCTCGCGGCCTTGTCCATGGTCCGGGTTGTGCTGAAAACCTTGCCAAGTTCAGGGACCTCCTGCACAACCGCACGCTCTTGGTATTCGCTGTGTGCTGCGCGTTGTTCCACTTGGCCAACGCGGCGATGCTGCCGCTGGTGAGCCAGAAGCTATCGCAAGTCGACCTGCGCTTGGCCACTCCACTCACATCCGCCTGCATCGTCGCAGCGCAGTTGGTGATGGTGCCGATGGCGCTGCTCGTGGGGGCAAAGGCCGAGACCTGGGGGCGCAGGCCGTTCCTTCTGGCCGGCTTTTTCATCCTACCGCTGCGCGGAGCCCTGTACGTGGCGTCCGACAATCCATTCTGGCTGGTTGGCGTGCAATTGCTCGATGGAATCGGCGCAGGCATCTTCGGTGCATTGTTCCCGATCGTGATCAAGGACTTGACCGAAGGCACCGGGCGCTTCAATTTCAGCCTTGGCGCGCTGACGGCGGTGTTCGGACTGGGCGCTGCGCTCAGCCCTGGGATTGCCGGGCTGGTTGTTCAAGCAGCCGGCTACGATGCGGCATTCCTGACCTTGGCCGGCATTGCCGCGGTCGCCTTCGCAATAGTGCTGATGGCGCTGCCGGAGACTCATCCGGGCGTCGCGCCATCGCCCCTGCCTACCCCTGCCGGAAACTAGACGCCTCATGCCTTACAGCGAAAACGCCTCGATCATCTGGACGATAGCCGCTCTGGCAACCTGCGGTGTCATCCTGCGCCCCTGGCGGATCCCGGAATACGTCTGGGCCATGGGCGGTGCGCTGCTACTGACAGGCCTGGGCCTGATCACACCGCGCAGCGCTCTGGCGGCAGTGGCCGAAGGCGGCGACGTGTACCTCTTCCTGATCGGCATGATGGTACTGGCCGAGCTTGCACGCCAGGAGGGGCTGTTCGACTGGCTGGCCCGCTACGCGGTCCGCCACGCCCGAGGTTCGGGGCAAAGGCTGTTCGACCTGGTATTTCTGGTGGGTACGCTGGTCACCGTGTTCCTGTCCAACGATGCAACAGCGGTTGTGTTGACTCCTGCGGTGTATGCGGCGTGCAAGGCTGCCAAGGCCGAGCCTTTGCCCTACCTGTTGATCTGCGCCTTCATCGCCAACGCCGCCAGTTTCGTGCTGCCGATTTCCAATCCGGCCAATCTGGTAGTCTTCGGCAGCCAGATGCCCCCGCTACTGGAGTGGCTGAGGCAGTTCAGTTTGCCATCGCTTGCGGCAATCGCTGTGACCTATCTGGTGCTGCGCCTGACCCAACGCCGGCAGATCCGCCAACCGCTGACTCTGAATGTGGATAACCAGCCGCTGTCTCTGGGCGCCCGTCTATGCGCAGTGGGCATCGTGCTCACGGCAATTCTGCTGCTGGGAGCCTCAGCGCTGGACCGGGCACTTGGCCTGCCGACCTTCTGTGCCGGCGTGGCAACCACAGCACTGATCCACTTACGCCAGCGCCGTAGCCCGATGCCGGTGCTACGCCATGTAGCGTGGGGTGTGCTGCCGTTGGTGGCGGGCTTGTTCATACTGGTCGAAGCTGTCGCCCAGACCGGCCTGATAGTGCAGCTTGCCCAGGGGCTGGCTGCTCTGGCCGCAGACTCGACGATCGGGGCGAGTTGGGTGGGAGGCGTGGGCGTGGCCATCGCCAGCAACCTGATGAACAACTTGCCGACTGGATTGATAGCCGGGTCCATGGGGTCGCTGGTGGCCCTGCCGCAGCCGGTGACCGCGGCGCTGCTGATCGGCGTCGACCTGGGGCCGAACCTGTCGATTACCGGATCACTGGCCACCCTTTTGTGGTTGGTGGCGATCCGTCGCGAAGGGGCGCATGTCAGCGCCTGGAACTTTTTGCGCCTAGGGGTGCTGGTGATGCCGCCTGCACTTGCAGCAGCACTGCTGGCGCTATAGCGTCGGGCCCCGTGCAAGGGCAACTTGATGGCGGCGAGCGGTCCCAGACGATTTTTTGGGGGGAATACAGCACATCCACGAAGGTCAACTTTCTACCTGTAGATGCCATTGGTGGGGAGAAAGTAAAACATTCTTAATCGCTGATTAATCACAACTTTGAGCTTCGCCCAGGTAGGATTTTGCGCGTATACCTGTGGAGAAAGCTCCGATGTTCCGAATGCTGTTCTGTGCCACCCTCTTAACCACTTCATTCGCCTGCTCGGCTGCTGACGTTGTACACGGCGGTAAGGAAACACTGACCGTTCTGAGTTCCGGCGGGATCATGGGCGCCATCCGGGAAGTAGCGCCAGCGTATGAGAAAAAATATGGCGTGAAGCTGGAAATTCTAGCCGCCCCATCGATGGGGGATACCCCACAGGCCATCCCGAACAGACTCGCTCGTGGTGAGCAGGCGGATGTTGTGCTGATGGTTGGTTCGGCCCTCGACAACTTGGTCGCCAGTGGACAAGCCGACAAGACGAGTCGAACAGATCTCGGAAAATCTTTCATTGCCATGGCCGTTCGCAAAGGTGAACCGAAGCCAGACATAAGCACCATGCAGACCTTACGCAAAGTGCTGCAAGATAGCAGCTCTGTCGCTTACTCCGACAGCGCAAGCGGGGTATATCTTTCCAAGACGCTGTTCCCTCGCATGCAGCTTGGTGAACAGTTCGAATCCAAGGCTCACATGATACCTGCCGAACCCGTAGGCGCAGTGATCGCTCGCGGCCAAGCACAGATCGGCTTTCAACAGCTCAGTGAGCTTAAGCCCGTAAAAGGTATCGACATCGTTGGTCTGATCCCGGCAGAAGCACAGAAAATGACCCTGTATTCGGGCGCTGTCGTCAACAAGAGCCAGCATCACGCCGCAGCCCAGGCGCTGCTCGATTACCTGGCCTCACCAGAAGCCGACGCAGCGATCAAAGATAGTGGCTTGACGCCGCTACCCCATGCAGCAAGCTGACGACGCGCGCCGACATTGACAACGCGGCTACGCAAGACACGACGGTCTTGCCTCGGCCTTCGCCGCGCGAGTGTCGGCTTTGGGTCGAGAGCATTCCGTCACGACCCGCAAGCCGCCGCTCGCCTTCAACCCTGTTTCAGTTGGCCGCATAGACTCGCTGAATGGCCCATATCCTCGGCCGTTCCTACAGACGCGGGCTTGTCCCGCGATCATTTCGTAGCAGTCAGCCCGCCACACCCAGCAGGTACATGAGCCCGGTCAGGGTCAGCAGCGAAGCCACCGTCGACAGCAGGATGGTGCGCGAAATGAGCCCCGCCTCGCGGTTGTAGTACTCCGCCAGCATGAACGGCCCGGTCCCGGTCGGCAGCGCCGCCAGCAGCACCGCCGAGGTCGCCCACATGGTCGGCAGGCTGAACACCTTGAAGGCCAGCACCCAGGTCAGTGCCGGTTGCCCGACCAGCTTGAGCCCCACCAGCGGCCAGGGGCTGGCCTGCGCGCCGCTGCGTTTCTGCGCCAGGAATGCCCCCAGCGACACCAGCGCGCAAGGCGTGGTGGCCAGGGCAAGCATGTCGAGAAAGTGCATCACCGGCTCGGCCAGCCCCAGGCCGGACATGGCCCAGGCAGCGCCGGTCAGTGGCGAAATCACCAGCGGGTTCTTCGCCAGCGCCTTGGCCACCAGCATTACGGCGCGGCCGATCTGGCGTTCTTCCTGCAGGCCGATCTCGATCAGGGTCAGGGAAATCGCGAACACCAGGCAGACTACGATCAGCGACGAGATCAGCGCCGGTTGCAGCCCTGGCTGGCCGAACAGCAACAGGCACAGTGGGATGCCGATGTAGCCGGTGTTGGCATAGCCTGCACTCAAGCCATCGATGCTCGAGGCCACCAGGCTGTGGCCGCTGAACAGGCGCCAAGCGAGGGTAACGAAGAACATTGCCAGCGCGCCGGCACCGAAGGCGACGATGAAGCCGGGGTGCCAGATTTCGCTCCAGGTCGCGGTGGCGGTCACCTTGAACAGCAGCGCCGGCAGGCACAGCCAGACCACCATGCGGTTGATTTCGGCGGCGGCCTGTTCGCCGAGCTTGCCGGTCTTGCGGCACAGGTAGCCGACCAGGATCAGGGCGAAGATCGGCGCGACGATGACCAGGATGGTATGCATGGGCGCCTCAGGCCTTGCCGGCCAGCGCCGGGCTGCGGCGGTCGCCCAGGCGGCTCAGCCACACCGAGGCGAGGATCACCGCACCGCCGATGAACAACCGCCCCAGCGGCTCGTGCTGGTTCCAGATCAGCAGGTTGAGCAGCAAGCCCACCGGCACGTGCAGGTTGTTCATCACCGCCAGGGTGCCGCCGGAAACCAGGCAGGCGCCCTTGTTCCACCAGTACAACCCCAGTGCGGTCGGGCACAGGCCGAGGAACAACAGCACCAGCCATTGCACGTCGGTGCTCGGCAGGTGCTGGGCGTTGCCGAACAGCAGGAAGGCCGGCAGCACGACGATCAGCGCGCCCAGGTAGAAGTAGCCAAAGCGCTTGTAGTGCGGCAGGTCGCTGGGGTGGCGGGCGATCAGGTGACGGTACAGGACCTGCCCGGCGGCGTAGGTGAAGTTGGCCAGTTGCAGGAGCAGGAAGCCCATGAAGAACTCGCCGCTGATGCTGTCGAAGCGGATCACCGCTGCGCCGGCCACCGCGACCAGGGCCGCAAGCAGCGCCCAGGGATTGAAGCGGCGGTTCAGTGCATCTTCGATGAGGGTGACGTGCAGCGGGGTGAGGATGGTGAACAGCAGCACTTCAGGCACGGTGAGCACGCGAAAGCTCAGGTACAGGCAGACATAGGTGATGCCGTACTGCAGCGCGCCGATCAGCAGCATCGAGCGCATGAAGCGCGGTTCGACCTGGCGCCAGCGGGTCAGCGGCAGGAACACCAGCCCTGCCAGCAGTACCCGCGCCAGCACGGCGAAGTAGCTGTCGACATGGCCGGCCAGGTATTCGCCGATCAGGCTGAAGGAAAACGCCTGGATCAGCGCGACGATAATCAGGTAGCCCATGGTTGCCTCTCGTGGATCAAGGCGGCGACCTTAGCGGGTACGGGGTGTTCTGGGCAACCGGGAGGAAGATGAAGATGCGGCGGTGGATGGCACCGGTTGTGCTGGTGCCATCCACCGCAGCGACCTTTTCGCGGGCAAGTCGGAGCGCCGAACCGCCGCTCCTACAGGGGATTGGGCTGGTCTTTGGATTTTGAACAAGCCAGTTCCACCACAGCCTTTGAGCCAGATCTTGCCTGTCAGCGCTGCGCGTCGAGCTCGGCCATCAGCACTTCGACCAACTGCGCTGCCGGCATGGCGCGCGCCCGATAGGCGCCGGTACCGGCCCATTGTGCGGCGAAGTCGCTGCAGCCCTGGGCAGTCGCCACGCTATTGAGCGCCTTGTTGGCATCGTAGGCGCGGGGATAATCCGGCACGCCCGCAGCGCTCTTCACCTCGAACGCGCGGTTGACCATACCCCGCGCAGGCCGTCCGGAAATTGCGCTGGTAATCTGCGTCTGGCGCGCCCGTGGCCCGGTCAGCGCCTCACGATAGGCCGCGTTGGCCGCCGACTCCGGGCACAGCAAGAACGCTGTACCCAACTGTGCCGCACAGGCGCCCTGCGCGAACGCCTTGGCGATGTCTGCGCCGTCCATGATCCCGCCGGTCGCGATGATCGGCAGTTGAACGTGATCAGCCAGCAGGCGTACGAGTGCCAGGGTGCTCAATCGATCATCATGATCCTGGTCGAAGATCCCGCGGTGGCCGCCCGCTTCGTAACCCTGGGCGATCAGTGCATCGACCCCGGCTCGCTGTACCTGCAGCGCCTCCTCCACATTGGTCACGCAGGCCAGCAGCACGATACCGGCCGCCTTGAGCGCCTCGATGAACGACTGCGGCGGCAGGCCGAAATGAAAACTCACCACTGCCGGTTTTTCTTCCAGCAGCATCTGCAGCATCTCGGGGTCTTCGACGAACGAGCGATAGATTTCCCGCAGGCCCGTCGGCGGCTGGGCCTGAAACTCGGCAAAGCGCGCTTCGAGCGCTTGCAGCCAGGCATCCTCGCGCACGTCATCTCGCAGCGCCGGGCGATGACAGAACAGATTGGCGTTGAACGGTTTCTGGGTCAGCGCGAAGGTTGCACGTATGTGCTGGCGAGCCTGCTCGACCGAGCACGGGCCTATCGCGATCGAACCCAAACCGCCCGCATTCGATACCGCCGCCGCCAGCGCCGGCGTGGAGGCGACCGCCATGGGCGCCTGGATGATGGGGAAACGGATGTTCAGCAAAGCCTGGATGTCAGTGGTCATTGAGGTTGCTCATCATGGATTGCTCATCGCAGCGCAGGCGACGGCGGGTGGTTCATGGCGGGCGCGCGTTTCCGTTGGCGTGGAGCGAGCCCAGAGTCGACCTTAAGCGCACCCATGAATTTTCACAAATGATGATAAATGATGAGTTCCATCACTGATCGTGAAGCAGCAGACGGGACCGGTTGCCCCCAAGCCACTGGATAACCGGGTATGAAATGATGCATAAACAGGCCATCAATCATCATCAGTGATAGGTAGACCTCATGGAAATGCGCCAGTTGAAGATCTTCTGCGCCGTGGCCGACCTGGGCAGTTTTACCGCGGCCGCAGCCAGGATCAACACCGTGCAATCCAACGTGACCATGCGCATCAAGGAGCTCGAGGCGGAGCTCAATCGCGAGCTGTTCATCCGCAGAAAATCCGGCGTCGTGCTCACGGCTGCGGGCGAGACGTTTCTCGGGTATGCCCGACGCATCCTGCAACTGACCGAAGAAAGCCGCAGCGCCCTGCTCGATACCGGCGTACCCAACGGCCCGCTGCGCCTGGGCTCGATGGAGACCACCGCCGCCATTCGCCTGCCGAAGATCCTCACCCGCTACCGCGAGCAGCATCCCGATGTGCAACTGTCGTTGCTTACCGGCACCACTGCAGAACTGATCAAGGCCATCGAGTCCCACCGGATCGATGGCGCTTTCGTCGGAGGATTTCACCAGAATCCGATGCTTGCCCAGCAAGAGGTGTTCTGCGAGGAATTGGTGCTGGTCAGCAGCGACCAGTTCGATTCGCTCGACAGCTTGATGGCGCGAATGCCCTCGCAGACAGTGCTGGTGTTTCGCAGCGGCTGCTTCTACCGCTCTACCTTGGAGAACTGGTTCTACCGGGTTGGCCTGGTGCCCAACCAGATCATGGAGATGGGCACCCTGGATGGCATCCTTACCTGCGTGTCGGCCGGAATGGGCGTGACCCTGTTGCCCAGGTCGGTGACGCAGAACTGCAGCGTGCGCCATGCGATTCGCTGCCATGAGCTGCCAGCGGAATTCTCTCGCGTGTCCACGGTGTTCATCCGTCGCCAGGATTCGCTGCCGACTTCGGCGATGAGCGCCTTCATGGAGATGGCGCAGCAGCGCAGGGAAGTGGCGGATCTGCACTGAGCCTTGCGCGCAAAAAAAAGCCCGGTCATTCGCTTGACCGGGCACATACACCCAAAGGAGCAACAGGTGTCAGGGTTGGGAATTCGTGGCTACCTCGCGTTTTACGCTACCGCCGCCAGTTTTGCCTTGGCCTGGTTGAGCCCCTTCTCATGGAAATCGCCACTCATGTTCAGGCCCTCGGCGTGGATGAAGTTCACCTCGTGAATACCGATGAAGGCCATCACCTGGCGCAGGTACGGTTCCTGATGATCGCTGGTGGCGCCGGCATGGATGCCGCCACGGGCAGTCAGGACGATCGCACGCTTGCCGTTGAGCAGCCCCTGCGGCCCGGTCGGGGTGTACTTGAAGGTGATGCCGGCGCGGAGCACGTGGTCGAGCCAGGCCTTGAGGGTGCTGGGGATGGCGAAGTTGTACATGGGCGCGGCCATCACCAGTACGTCGGCGGCCAGCAACTCATTGGTCAGCTCGTTGGAACGGGCCAGCGCTTCGATTTCAGCCGCGCTGCGCTGCTCTTCGGGCTTCATCCAGCCACCGAGCAGGTTGGCGTCCAGGTGCGGCACCGGGTTGACCGCCAGGTCGCGTACCTTGATCTCGTCGGCAGGATGCGCCGCTTGCCACTGCTGGATGAAGTCGCGGGTCAGTTGACGGGAAACGGAATCCTGCTGGCGGGCGCTGCTTTCGATGATCAGTACGCGGGACATGGGGTGCCTCCATCGGCAAAAAGGGTTGCGATTCGATGGAGGTGAGATTAAGGCTTGACCTATCGATAAAAAAGCGTAAAAAGTGGGTTCAATCTATCGATTAATCTGTTTTATTCAGGTTTGCAGCTCAGGTCGATGCGCAGCTTGATGATCTGCCGGTTGAACTTGGCAGTGACGTCGACGCTCTTGCCGGCCGGCACATTGACCCGACGCACCCTGGGCGCTTCCGGGCCGTTGCGCATGGTGACCTTGCAAGCAGCCGGCACCTGCCCATAGTTGTTCAGGCTGATGCTGCCGATGTCGTAGGCGGTGTCGTACGCGGTGTAGTCGAGCTTGACCCCTTCGATCTCCTTTTGCACATCGATCGGATAGGCCATGGCGCTCAGGGGCAGGGACGTCAGCAGTACCGCAAACCATTTCTTCATTTCGCGCTCTCCTTGTAGTGAGCGCAGCTTAGGACAACAGGAGCCGAAGATGAAAGCGCCGCGCGTGACCCTGGATCAATGGCGGACCCTGCAGGCGGTCGTCGATCACGGCGGCTTCGCCCAGGCCGCCGAAGCCCTGCACCGCTCGCAATCCTCGGTGAGCTACACCGTGGCACGCATGCAGGAGCAACTGGGTGTGCCGCTGCTGCGCATCGACGGGCGCAAGGCAGTACTGACCGAGGCCGGCAGCGTGCTGCTGCGTCGCTCGCGGCAACTGGTCAAGCAGGCCAGCCAGCTCGAAGACCTTGCTCACCACATGGAACAGGGCTGGGAGGCCGAAGTGCGCCTGGTGGTCGATGCCGCCTACCCCAGCGCCCGCCTGGTGCGTGCGCTCAGCGCCTTCATGCCGCAAAGCCGCGGCTGCCGGGTGCGCCTGCGTGAAGAAGTGCTGTCCGGGGTCGAGGAAGTACTGCACGAAGGCATCGCCGACCTTGCCATCAGCAGCTTCAACATTCCCGGCTATCTGGGCGCCGAGCTGAGCGCGGTGGAGTTCGTCGCCGTCGCCCACCCCGAGCACAGCCTGCATCGCCTGGGCCGAGAGATCACGTTCCAGGACCTGGAAAGCCAGCTGCAAGTGGTGATCCGCGACTCCGGCCGCAGCCAGCCACGCGACGTCGGTTGGCTGGGCGCCGAACAGCGCTGGACCGTCGGTAGCCTGGGCACCGCGGCGACCTTCGTCGGCAGTGGCCTGGGCTTTGCCTGGCTGCCCCGGCACATGATCGAACGCGAGCTGCGCGAGGGCCTGCTAAAGCCTCTGCCGCTCGATCAGGGTGGCAGTCGCCACCCGCTGTTCTACCTTTACTCGAGCAAGGAAAAGACCTTGGGTCCGGCCACGCAGATCCTCATCGAGCTGCTGCGCAATTTCGACACCGCGCCACTGGACGTGCCCTTCGCAGCCCCCCCGCAAGCCTGAGAGGACCGCGCCCATGGCCTGTTTCGAACGTGACGGATGCCTGCTGCACTATGAGGAACATGGCCAGGGCGAGCCCCTGGTACTGCTGCACGGGCTCGGTTCGAGCAGCCAGGACTGGGAACTGCAGGTCCCCGAGCTGAGCCGTCACTATCGGGTGATCCTGATGGACATCCGCGGCCACGGCCAGTCGGCCAAGCCTCGCCACGGCTACCAGATCAAGACCTTCAGCGAAGACTTGCTGGCCTTGCTCGACCATCTGGACACCGGCCCGGTGCACTTCGTGGGCTTGTCCATGGGCGGGATGGTCGGCTTTCAGTTTGCCGTCGACCATCCGCACAGGCTGCGCAGCCTGTGCATCGTCAACAGCGCCCCCGAGGTCAAGCGCCACAATCTCGAACACTGGATCTGGTGGGCCAAGCGCTGGAGTCTGGCACGCCTGCTCAGCGTCGAGACGGTCGGCCAGGGCCTGGCCGCGCGCCTG
Source organism: Pseudomonas sp. NBRC 111143 (assembly GCF_001320965.1). Classification (NCBI taxonomy): domain Bacteria; kingdom Pseudomonadati; phylum Pseudomonadota; class Gammaproteobacteria; order Pseudomonadales; family Pseudomonadaceae; genus Pseudomonas; species Pseudomonas sp. NBRC 111143. The sequence goes on from NZ_BCBT01000023.1 coordinate 58,845, forward strand.
TTTCCCAAGCCCGAACAAGGCGAACTGCGGCGCAAGATGGCCGAGCGCTGGGCGCGCAACGACAAGCGCGCCTATCTCAAGAGCTTCGACGCCATCGTCGACTGGGGCGTACAGGAACGCATCGGGAAGATCCAGTGTCCGACCCTGGTGATTGCCGCCGACCACGACTACACCCCGATACAACAGAAAGAACGCTACGTTGCCCTGATGCCCCACGCGACACTGGCGGTCATCGAGGATTCGCGGCACGCTACGCCCCTGGACCAACCCGAGGTCTTCAACCAGACCCTGCTGCGCTTTCTCGCAGCCGCATCCACCTCTCAAGGATCATTGAGCCCATGCTGAAGAAACTCCTGCTCACCGCCTGCTCGTTCGCCTTCGCCGCCAGTGTCATGGCCTCCGACAAGACCCCTCACGTGCTGCTGGACACCAGCTTCGGCCAGGTGGAGATCGAACTGAACGCCGAAAAAGCGCCGATCAGCACGAAGAACTTTCTGCAGTACGTCGACAGCGGCTTCTACAACAACACCATCTTCCACCGCGTGATCCCGGGCTTCATGGTCCAGGGCGGCGGCTTCACCGATCAGATGGTGCAGAAAGACACCAAGGATCCGATCCGAAACGAAGCCAGCAACGGCCTGCAGAACACTCGCGGTACGCTGTCGATGGCGCGCACCTCGGATCCGAACTCGGCCACCAGCCAGTTCTTCATCAACGTGGCCGACAACGATTTCCTCAACCCCGGTCGTGACCGTGGCTACGCGGTGTTCGGCAAGGTGACCAAGGGCATGGAGGTGGTCGACCAGATCGTCAACTCCCCCACCACCGTCAAGAAAGGCATGCGCGATGTACCGGCCGATCCGGTCTACATCAAGTCGGCCAAACGTATCGACTGATCGCGGGTCTCACAGGATGTGAAGCCGCCCGCGAGCGGGATCAACAGGAGTTTCCATGCTGTACCGTCGCTTCGAGCAACTGATCGACATTTTCCGTGAGGCGCCCAGCGAGGCGCCGCCGAGCACGGTCTGGCCGTTCTACCTGTACTACCTGCGTCAGGTCTGGCCGAGCTTTCTCGCCTTGCTGGTGGTCGGCCTGGTCGCCTCGCTGATCGAGGTGGCCTTGTTCAGCTACCTGAGCCGGATCATCGACCTGGCCCAGGGCACGCCCAACGTCAACTTCTTCAGCGAGCACAGCACCGAGCTGATCTGGATGCTGGTGGTCGTGCTGGTGCTGCGGCCGGTGTTCTTCGGCCTGCACGACCTGCTGGTGCACCAGACCATCAACCCGGGGATGACCAGCCTGATCCGCTGGCAGAACCACACCTATGTGCTCAAGCAGAGCCTGAACTTCTTCCAGAGCGACTTCGCCGGGCGCATCGCCCAGCGCATCATGCAGACCGGCAACTCGCTGCGCGACTCGGCGGTGCAGGCGGTGGATGCGCTGTGGCACGTGCTGATCTACGCGATCAGCTCGCTGGTGCTGTTCGCCGAGGCCGACTGGCGCCTGATGATTCCGCTGCTGGTATGGATCGTCGGCTATATCGCCGCGCTCTACTACTTCGTGCCACGGGTCAAGGAACGCTCGGTGGTGTCGTCTGACGCACGCTCCAAACTGATGGGGCGGATCGTCGATGGCTACACCAACATCGCCACCCTCAAGCTGTTCGCCCACACCGACTACGAACAGCAGTACGCCCGCGAAGCGATCAGCGAGCAGACCGAGAAGACGCAACTGGCTTCACGGGTCATCACCAGCATGGATGTGGTCATCACCACCCTCAACGGCCTGCTGGTGGTCGCCACCACTGGCCTGGCACTGTGGTTGTGGAGCCAGTCGCTGATCAGCGTCGGCGCCATTGCCCTGGCCACCGGCCTGGTGATCCGTATCGTCAACATGTCCGGTTGGATCATGTGGGTGGTCAACGGCATCTTCGAGAACATCGGCATGGTCCAGGATGGCCTGCAGACCATTGCCCAGCCGGTTTCCGTCACCGACACGCCCAATGCCCCGGCATTGAAAGTCAGCCGGGGCGGTGTGCGCTTCGACGATGTGGACTTCCACTACGGCAAGGGTGGCAAGGTCATCGATGGGCTGAACCTGGATATTCGCCCGGGCGAGAAGATCGGCCTGATCGGCCCGTCCGGCGCGGGCAAGTCCACGCTCGTCAACCTGCTGCTGCGCCTGTACGACGTGCAGGGCGGACGCATCCTCATCGATGGCCAGGATATCGCCCAGGTCAACCAGGCCAGCCTGCGTGCGCAGATCGGCATGATCACCCAGGACACCTCGCTGCTGCACCGCTCGATCCGCGACAACCTGCTGTATGGCAGGCCGGACGCAAGCGACGAGGAGGTCTGGGAGGCGGTGCGCCGCGCCCGGGCTGACGAGTTCATCCCGCAGTTGTCCGACGCCCAGGGCCGCACCGGCTTCGACGCCCATGTGGGCGAGCGTGGGGTCAAGCTCTCCGGCGGCCAGCGCCAGCGCATCGCCATTGCCCGCGTGCTGCTGAAGAATGCGCCGATCCTGATCATGGACGAGGCGACCTCGGCGCTGGACTCGGAAGTCGAGGCGGCGATCCAGGAGAGCCTGGAAACCCTGATGCAGGGCAAGACCGTGATCGCCATCGCGCACCGCCTGTCGACCATCGCCCGGATGGATCGGCTGGTGGTGCTGGAGAAGGGGCGTATCGTCGAGAGCGGCAGCCATGCCGAGCTGCTGGCTCAGCAGGGGTTGTACGCCCGGTTGTGGCATCACCAGACGGGCGGGTTCGTCGGAGTCGATTGATATCGCCTCAAGGGCCTTTTCGCGGGTAAACCCGCTCCCACAGGTACCGCGCTGTCCGTCAGTGCAACGCGGTACCTGTGGGAGCGGGCTTGCCCCGCGATAGGGCCGGCACAAACCCCACTCAACCCCGCCGATACGGCAGCATCTCCCGCGCCTGCAGCGCATACTCCCTTACCCCGTCCCGCTCCTGCGCCAGGAACTCGTCCACCGCCCGCCGCAGCCCCGGATGGCGCAAGTAGTGCCACGAGCGCGTCAGCACCGGCTCGAATCCGCGAATCAGCTTGTGCTCCCCCTGGGCCCCGGCGTCGAACCGCTGCAACCCTTCGGCAATCGCATAATCCATGCCCTGGTAGAAGCAGGTCTCGAAATGCAGGCGGTCGAATTCGTCCAGGCAGCCCCAGTAGCGACCATAGAAACTGTCGCCTCCGACCAGGCTCAAGGCCATGGCCACGTCGCGGCCGTTCTGCCGTGCAACCACCACCCGCAGCGCCTCGGGCATGCGCTCGGCCAACAGGCTGAAGAACTCGCGGGTCAGGTAGGGCGCACGTCGCCGCACCGCATAGGTGTTGGCATAGCAGCGGTAGACGAAATCCCAGCGCGCCTGGTCAAGCTCATCGCCACGCAGCCACTGGAAGTCGATGCCCTGCCCGGCCACCTGTTCGCGCTCCTTGCGCATCTGCTTGCGCTTGCGCGAACTGAGGGTGTCGAGAAAGTCCTGAAAGTCCCGGTAACCACGGTTGCGCCAGTGGAACTGGCAGCCCAGGCGCTCCATCCAGCCCGGCTGGGCGAGCATCTGCTCGTCCAGGCTGCTGTCGGTGAAGTTGATGTGCGCACCGGACAGCTCACCCTTGACCAGGTACTCCGGCAACGCCTGCAACAACAGCAGGGCGTCAGCGGGGTCCGCGCTCAGCAGTCGCGGCCCGCTGACCGGGCTGAACGGCACTGCCCCGAGCAGCTTGGGGTAATAGGCGATACCCGCACGCTCACAGGCATCGGCCCAGCCATGGTCGAACACGTACTCACCGAACGAATGCCATTTACGGTAGGCCGGCAGTAACGCCCGCACCTCGCCGTCACGCTCCAGCACCAGGTGCTCGGCGGCCCAGCCGGTCTGGCGGCTGACGCTACCGCTGTCTTCCAGCGCACTGAGAAAAGCATGGCTGAGGAACGGCTGGCCGGCAGGCACCAGCGCGTCCCAGGACAGTGCCGGCAGATCACGCAGGTGGGCAAGGCTGTAGAGGCTGGTCACGACTTCGGCTCCCTGAACACAGGTCGCCAGTATCGCCAAAGGCGCCGGATCGCTCAAATGACGATGGCTGTTCTTATAACCATGTGAGTAATTACTTAACAGCAGTGCCACTAAATAGACATTATTCTGTAATCCCCCCTCGCAATACTTGCGCCTGTTTTTCGGATGCCGAGAACCTGTCTAGTCAGGCCTTTTCCGGAGACATGCCAACTTGGGGGTGGGCGCACAAAAGCCTCCCCACACTTTTCCAATAGGGAGAACCTTATGCGTCTTGTTTCTACACTTACCGGAGTTAGCCTCACCGGCATGATGCTGGCCCTGAGCGCCCCGGCCAGTGCTGCAGTCGACGCCAAGCTGCTCGAAATGCTCCGCGCCAACGGCTCGATCAACCAGGCGCAGTACAGCGAACTGCAGGCCGATCTGGCAAAAGAAACCAAGGAAAAGGCCGACCAGAAGGCACAGTCCGAGCGCCTGAGCTCCTTCGAACAGAAAGTGGCATGGGCCGCCAAGACCCAGATCAAGGGTGACGTGCGCCTGCGTTACGAAGACGTCAACGTCGACAACCCACGCAGCGGCAGCGGCAACCAGGACCGCGAGCGCGTCCGTGCCCGCGTCGGCTTTTACAGCGAAATCAACCCGCAGGTCGATGCTGGCGTGCGTATCGCCACCGGCAGCAGCGCCGATGGCCGCTCGACCAACCAGAGCCTGGACAACTACTTCGAAAAGAAATCGCTGTGGGTCGACCTGGCCTACCTCGACTGGCACCCGACCGCCATCCCGAACCTGCACCTGATCGGCGGCAAGATGCAACAGCCTTGGGTGAGCATGGGCGACATCATCTGGGATAGCGACCTGAACCCTGAAGGTGTGGCAGTCACCTACAAGACCAACCTGGGCGGCGCCGAGCTGTTCGGTAGCGCCGGTCAGTACACCCTCAAGGACAACGTCGATGGCGACGGCGTGCAGTTCAAGCACGACGCCCAGCTGTACCACGGCCAGTTGGGTGCTCGCTTCGCACCGGCTGACACCCTCAAGGTCACCGTTGGCGGCAGCATCTACGGCTACGACAACGACAAGGAATCTGCCGCTCTGCGTCAGTTCGGCAACACCACCACCGAGTTCAACCTGGTGGAAGGCTTCGGTCAGATCGACTTCACCGGCTTCGCCATCCCGCTGGCCGCCTACGGTCAGTACGTGAAGAACACCGACAGCACCGACGGCGAAGACAAGGCCTGGCTGGCGGGTGTGAAGACCAAGCTCGGCGCCTGGAGCCTGGACTACAACTACCGCGACGTACAGCGCAACGCTGTGGTCAGCGCCTTCACCGACTCCGACTTCGGCAACGGCTTCACCGGTAACCGTGGTCACAAGTTCAAGGTCGGTTACGAAATCGACAAGAACTTCGCTGTCGGCGCGGCTTACCTGATGGCCAAGACCGACCGTTCGCAGCTGCCGAACACCGACGCGGACGTCGACACCCTGCAGGTCGACCTGGAAGCCAAGTTCTAAACGAACGCTCCCCTGCGTAGCTCAGCGGGAAGTGCCGACCCCATCCGGCGCTTCCCGCTTTTTTCGGCTGCTGAAAATACAGCGGCCTTTTCACGGGCAAGCCCGCGAAAAGGCCGCAGCCGTTATCAGCGCTTGCGCAGAATCACACTACCAATCGAATACCCCGCCCCGAACGAGCTCAGCACCGCCACCGATCCCTGCTCCAGGTCATCCTGGTACAGGTGGAAGGCAATCACCGAGCCGGCCGAACTTGTGTTGGCATAACGGTCGAGAATCACCGGTGCCTCCTGCTCGCTCACCTCACGCCCCAGCAGCTTCTTGACGATCAGGTGGTTCATGCTCAGGTTGGCCTGGTGCAGCCAGAAGCGCTTGACGTCGGAAGGCTGCAGGTCGTTCTCGGCCAGGTGCTTGCCGATCAGCTCGGCGACCATCGGGCAGACTTCCTTGAACACCTTGCGCCCTTCCTGCACGAACAGCTTGTCGCGGGTGCCTTCACCCTCCTCCGCCGCACGGTTGAGGAAGCCGAAGTTGTTGCGGATGTTGTTGGAGAACGAGGTCAGCAGCTTGGTGCTGACGATGTCGAACTGATGCTTCGATGTGGCCTGGTCGGCGCGCTCGAGCAACACGGCAGTGGCGGCATCACCAAAGATGAAGTGGCTGTCGCGGTCACGGAAGTTCAGGTGGCCGGTGCAGATCTCCGGGTTGACCATCAGGATCGCCCGGGCCTGGCCGAGCTGGATGCTGTTGGCGGCGTTCTGGATGCCGAAGGTGGCCGAGGAGCAGGCCACGTTCATGTCGAAGCCGAAGCCCTGGATGCCCAAGGCCTGCTGCACCTCGATGGCGATCGCAGGATAGGCGCGCTGCAGATTGGAACAGGCGACGATCACCCCATCGACGTCGGCAGCGGTACGACCGGCGCGCTCCAGCGCTTGGCGGGCTGCAGCCACGGCCATTTCGCAAAGAATGGAATACTCGTCATTGGAGCGCTCCGGCAGGCGTGGCTTCATGCGCTGCGGGTCGAGGATGCCGGCCTTGTCCATGACGAAGCGGCTCTTGATGCCTGATGCCTTTTCGATGAACGCCGCGTCGGACAGCGGCGCCGGCTCGACCTCGCCACGCTCGATGGCGGCGGCGTTGTCTGCGTTGAACTGTTGCGACCAGGTGTTGAAGGATTCCACCAGTTCTTCGTTGGAGATGCTCTGGGCCGGGGTATACAGGCCGGTGCCGCTGATCACGACGTTGTGCACGGTCGTTCCTCTGGTCTGTGGCCTGCGCCTGGCGGGCGTTGGCCGGGATGGGCTGTGATTAATGGCACTTTAGTGCCAACTTGAGATCGTCAGCGAGGGCTGCGCCCTCGATCGCGGGGCAAGCCCGCTCCCACAAAGTGAGAGCGGGGTTGTCATGCGATGGGCCGCAACGCGGCCCAAATTGCACCAATATTGCCACAACTCAGGGAATTTAGGCTTCCACCAAACTCCACTGCTTGCTCAATCGCTTATCGGAAACCGCCACTTTCGTCCCCAACTGCTGCGCGAACAGCGACACCCGGTATTCCTCCAGCAACCAGCGATACAGGGTCAGTTCGGCGTCACGCTTGCCCTCCTGGGCATGCTTGTCGGCGCGGGTCTTGTACTGCGTCCACAGGTTGCCCAGCTCGCCGCTCCAGACCCGGTCCTTCTGTACCTGCGAGCCCAGCTTCTCCAGGCGCAGCTCGATGGCCTTCAGATAGCGCGGCAGTTCCTTGAACCACTGCGCCGGCGTCTCGCGCACGAAGCCTGGGTACACCAGATTGCCCAGTTGCTGCTTGATATCGTTCAGTGCCACCGCCTGGCTCAGGTCGATCTTGCCCTTGAAGCGCTTCTGCAGGCCATGCCACAGCTTGAGCACTTCCAGGGTCTGGCGCGCCAGCCGCTCGGCATGCTCGGCCCAGTCGCCACGCTTGCGTTCGGCGAGCGAGGCCAGCGCGGCGCCGTCGCGCGGCAGTGGCGTCTCGCCTTCGAGCACACAGCTGTCGAGGCTGGCCAGCAGGATATCCTCGACCAGCGACTCGACCCGGCCCAGCTCGCGGTACAGCAGCCCCAGCTCGGTCAGCCCCGGCAGCTTGCCGCGCAGGAACTTGGCAGGCTCGGCCAGCTGTTGCAGCAACAGGCGCTGCAACGCGCGCCGGTGCTGGAATTCGGCTTCGGCCTGGGTCGAGAAACGCCCCTCGCGCACCGCGCCGTTGTCTTCCACCAGTGCCGGATACACCGTCAGCGAAAGGCCGGCGATCTTCTGCTGGGCAGTCTGCGCCACCTGGGCGAAGGCCTTGGCCTGCACCGGCTGTTCGGTTTTCTCGCTACGTGGCAACGCCAGCGCGGCCTGGCTGGCAGCGGCGAAGCGCGCGGTCAGCTCGGCCAGGTCGCGGCCTTCGCCGAGGAACTTGCCCTGGCCGTCGACCACCTCGATGTTCATGCGCAGGTGACCTTCGACCTGCCCCGCCGATTCGGCCCACGCCTCGTCCGAGACGCGCGCCCCGGTCATGCGCAGCAGTTCCTGGCCCAGGGCCTGCGGCAAGGCGCCCTGGCCGAAGCTCATGCGCGACAACGCCGCCTTGACGAAGTCCGGCACCGGCACGAAGTTCTTGCGCAGGGCCTTGGGCAGATTGCGCACCAGGGCCACGCATTTGGCCTCCAGCAGCCCCGGCACCAGCCACTCCAGGCGTTCGCCCGGCAGGTTCGGCAACAAGGGCGCTGGCACCCGGACGGTGACACCGTCGCGCGGGTGATTGGGCTCGAAGTGATAGCTCAGCGACAGGCGCAGGTCGCCCACCTGCAGGTGGTCCGGGTACTGCGCGGCGGTGACTTCGCTGGCCTCACGGGCGAGCACGTCCTCTTCGCGCATGATCAGCAGGTTGGCGTCCTTCTGGCTGTTCATCCGATACCAGCTGTCGAAGGTCGCGGTCTGGTGGATCTCTTCCGGCAGGCGCGCCTCGTAGAAGGCGTACAGCGTCTCTTCGTCGGCCAGGATGTCACGACGGCGGGCCTTGGCTTCCAGCTCATCGAGCTGCTCGAGCAGGCGCTTGTTGGCCGACAGGCACTTGGCCCTGGACTGGATCTCGCCACCGACCAGCCCCTCGCGGATGAACAGCTCGCGCGAGGTCACCGGATCGATCGGACCGAAGTGCACCGGGCGCCGACCGACCAGGATCAACCCATACAGCGTGATCTGTTCATAGGCGACCACCTGCCCGCGCTTCTTCTCCCAGTGCGGCTCGAAATGGTTCTTCTTGATCAGGTGCCCGGCCAGCGGCTCGATCCAGTCCGGCTCGATCTTGGCGACCATGCGCGCATACAGCTTGGTGGTTTCCACCAGCTCGGCCGCCATCACCCACTGCGGGCGCTTGCGGCCGATGCCGGACGAAGGGTGCACCCAGAAGCGCCGCTGGCGCGCGCCCTGGTAATCACCCTCTTCGGTCTTGTGGCCGATCTGGCTGAGCAGACCGCTGAGGATCGCCTTGTGCATGCGCTGGTAATCGGAGGCATCCTTGTTCACCGCCAGCTGCAGGTCACGGCAGATCAGCGACAGCTGGCGATGCGCATCACGCCACTCGCGCAGGCGCAGGTAGCTGAGGAAGTTCTTGCGGCACCAGTTGCGCAGCGGATTGGCGGTCAGCGCCTGGCGCTGCTCCTCGAAGCCGCGCCACAGGTTGACCAGCGCGGCGAAGTCCGAATCGACATCTTTCCACTGCGCGTGCGCCTGGTCAGCGGCCTGCTGGCGCTCCGGCGGACGCTCGCGCGGGTCTTGTACCGACAGCGCACTGGCGACGATCAGCACTTCCTGCAGGCTGCCCTGGCGGGCACCTTCGAGCAACATGCGGCCCAACCGCGGGTCGATCGGCAGGCGCGCCAACTGGCGGCCCAGCGGCGTGAGCTGGTTCTCGCGGTTGACCGCCGAGAGCTCCTGCAACAGGTTGAAGCCGTCGCTGATGGCCTTGCCATCCGGCGGCTCGATGAACGGAAACGCGTCGATCTCGCCCAGGCGCAGGTGCAGCATCTGCAGGATCACCGCCGCCAGGTTGGTGCGCAGGATCTCGGGGTCGGTGAAGGCCGGGCGGCCGTTGAAATCGTCCTCGCTGTAGAGGCGGATGCAGATACCCGGCTCGACCCGCCCGCAACGGCCTTTACGCTGGTTGGCGCTGGCCTGCGACACCGCCTCGATGGGCAGGCGCTGGACCTTGGCGCGGTAGCTGTAGCGGCTGATGCGCGCGGTACCGCTGTCGATCACGTAGCGGATGCCCGGCACGGTCAGCGAGGTTTCGGCAACGTTGGTCGCCAGCACCACGCGTCGGCCACTGTGGGACTGGAAGATTTTCTGCTGCTCGGCCGGGGTCAGGCGCGCGTACAACGGCAGGATCTCGGTGTGGCGCAGCTGCGCCTTGCGCAGGATCTCGGCGGCATCGCGAATCTCGCGTTCGCCGGGCAGGAACACCAGCACATCGCCCGGGCCCTTGCCCTGGCTGCGTTCGTGCTGGGCGATTTCATCCAGCGTGGCGAGGATCGCCTGGTCGACTGTGAGGTCGTCCTCGACCTGGTTGCCCTCCTCGTCCTGCTCGCTGGTCAGCGGGCGGTACCAGGTGTCCACCGGGTAGGTACGGCCGGACACTTCGATGATCGGCGCGCCATCGAAGTGCTTGGAGAAGCGCTCCAGATCGATGGTCGCCGAGGTGATGATCAGCTTGAGGTCGGGGCGCCGGTGCAGCAGGGTCTTGAGATAGCCGAGCAGGAAATCGATGTTCAGGCTGCGCTCGTGAGCTTCGTCGACGATGATCGTGTCGTAGCGTTCGAGGAAGCGGTCGTGCTGGGTTTCGGCCAGCAGGATACCGTCGGTCATCAGCTTGACCAGGGTGTTGGAGTCGCTCTGGTCCTCGAAGCGCACCTGGTAACCGACCAGCGCCCCAAGGGGAGTGCCGAGCTCTTCGGCAACCCGCGTCGCCACGCTGCGCGCGGCGATCCGGCGCGGCTGGGTATGGGCGATCAGGCCATGACTGCCGCGGCCCAGCTCCAGGCAGATCTTCGGCAACTGGGTGGTCTTGCCGGAACCGGTTTCGCCAGCGATCACCAGCACCTGGTGCTCGGCCAGGGCTTTCTTGATCTCGTCGCGCTTGGCGGCGATGGGCAGGCTGTCGTCGTAGCGGATGCTCGGCACGCTCTGCTGGCGCGCGGTGACCTGGGCGCAGGACGCCTGGACCTTCTCCACCCACTGCGCCAGCTTGCCCTCGTCGGGGCGCTTGCGCAGCTCGTGCAGTTGCCGCCGCAGGCGATGGCGGTCGGCGATCATGGCGTGGTCGAGGTTTTGCAGCAGTTTGTCGATGGCGTGGTCAGTCATGGGGCTTTCTGATGATGCAGGTGAGCCTGCTTTTGCATGATCGGCATTCTTGAGAATGCGCGATTGTCGCAGATTTGCCGGTTCTCTGCTGCCTGTACCGGCCTCTTCGCGGGCGAGCCCGCTCCTACAAGGACTGAGCTGGCTATCAGATTTTGAACAAGACAGTTACCCCCTACGCGAGCGTGCACCCCGGCAATTTCCGATCAGCCCCGATCCCGTTCGAAATACCGCGAACGCTTGAACAGCAGTCGTGTGCCAGCCACTGTGAAAAAGACGGTCCAGACCAAACCGTCGAGCAACAGGTTTTCGTGCTCACCCAGTTTCGCGCAACTCGTAATCGCTGCTGCCATGAAAACCAGATACATGAACACTCGGAGCCTGCTAGACCGGAATAGCCAGTTGACGCCTACCGCGAGAATGCAGATGAAGCCAATTGCAAAGACGTCAGCCATGACTACCCCGGATTAAATGATCAGCATCAGGCTGCTGGACTGTGGCCCCCTATCCATTACAGTCTGAACATCTCGTAGGACTACTCCGAAACCCAATCACCAAGCGGCGCAAATGTTTAGCCAGTTCTGGAGTGAACGTCGCCATTCACTGCTTTAATCAACCTTATCCACCATGTGAGTATCCAGGGCATGATTCCCGACCCGATCACCGCGCCCCCGCTGTCACGCCCTTCGCTGCCGAAGGTCAGGGCCCGCGCCGGTGAAAATCCGTTGGTCCACATCATCCTCGCCTTCTGGGCCCTGTGGCACTGCCGCCATGCTCGCCCGCCGGATACCTCGCTCGCTGTCCATTGACGCCTACCGCAGCCCTGCGGCTGCCTGAATCCGTCCGACGCACCGCGCCAACCCGCGGTGGTCTTGTGCGCCCCTGAACGACAGGGGCGCGAGCGAGCCCCCATGCACTTTGCCAACCCCGAGCAAGCCCGCCGTTTCCTGGCCGAAAACCCCGACATCGACCTGATCGAACTGTTCATCCTCGACGCCAACGGCGTGCCGCGCGGCAAGCTGCTGCACCGTGACGAGCTGATGGCGGTGTATGAAAGCGGCCGGCCGCTGCCCAGCACCATCCTTGGCCTGACCCTCAATGGCGACGATGTGGAAAACTCGGGCCTGGTCTGGGATGTCGGTGACATCGACTGCCGCGCCTACCCCCTGGACGGCAGCCTGGTACGCCTGCCCTGGCGCCGGGTGCCGACCGCCGCAGTGCAGGTCAGCATGCACCCCAGCGAAGGCCTGCCCGCCAGCATTGCCGACCCGCGCCATGTCCTGCTGCGCACCATCGAGGCCCTGAAGGCCGACGGTTATCACCCGGTGATGGCCTGCGAGCTGGAGTTCTACCTGCTCGACCAGCAGCGCGATGCCCAGGGCCGCCCGCAACCGGCGCTCGACAGCGACGGCGGCCGACCACGCAGCACACAGGTTTATGGCCTGCGTGAGCTGGAACAGATCGAGCCCTTCCTGGCTGACCTGTATGCCGCCTGCAAGGCCCAGGGCATTCCGGCACGCACGGCGATTTCCGAGTATGCCCCCGGCCAGGTGGAGATCACCCTGGAGCACGGCGATGCGCTGGCAGCGATGGACCAGGCCGTGCGCTACAAGCGCCTGGTCAAGGGCGTGGCCCATGCCCACGGCATGCAGGCCTGCTTCATGGCCAAGCCCTTCGCCCAGATCGCCGGCACCGGCATGCACATGCACCTGAGCCTGGCTGACAGCGAAGGCCGCAACCTGTTCGCCAGCGAAGACCCGGCCGGTACGCCGCTGCTGCGCCAGGCCGTGGCGGGCATGCTGCGCCACCTGCGCGATTCGCTGCTGCTGTTCTGCCCCAACGCCAACTCGTTCCGCCGCTTCCAGGCCAACAGTTATGCGCCGCTGGCACCGACCTGGGGTGTCGACAACCGCACCGTGAGCCTGCGCGTACCCGGCGGCCCGGCCCCCAGCCGACACATCGAGCACCGTATCTGCGGCGCCGATGCCAACCCTTATCTGGCTGCCGCGGCCATTCTCGCCGCCACGCACCAAGGCATTCGCGAACAACTGGACCCTGGCGCTCCGGTCGAGGGCAACGGCTATGCCCAGGCCACCGAGCACCTGCCCACCGACTGGCTCACCGCCCTCGATGCACTGGAGCACTCGGTTTGGGCTCGCGAAGCGCTGGGCGATGCGTTCCTCGGGGTATACCTGAAGGTCAAACGCGCCGAATACCGCCAGTTCATGGCCGAAGTCAGCGAACAGGACTGGCGCTGGTACCTGCACCAGGCCTGAGCCCTACCCTATTCAGAACAAGGAACACCCCATGAACGCAGCACTGAACAACGGCCCGGCCCAGCGCGCACCGTCCTACTACAGCGCCACCCTCAACGATCGGACCGAGTACCCGACGCTCAACGGCACCGAGCAGGTTGATGTGGCGATCATCGGTGGCGGCTTCACCGGCGTCGCCACCGCCGTGGAGCTGGCCGAGCGCGGGCTGAAGGTCGCCATCGTCGAGACCAACCGCATCGGCTGGGGCGCCAGCGGGCGCAATGGTGGCCAGGTGACTGGCAGCCTGTCCGGCGACGAGGCCATGCGCACGCAGATGCGTGACCGGCTCGGCAGCGAGGTAGACGATTTCATCTGGCACCTGCGCTGGCGCGGGCACCAGATCATCGAACAGCGCGTGGCGCGCTACGGCATCCAGTGCGACCTCAAGCGCGGCCACCTGCATGCCGCAATGAAGCCGTCGCACCTGGAGGAACTGCGCGCCTTCGAAGCCGAGGCCCAGCGCCGTGGTATGGGCGACCAGGTGCAACTGCTCGACCGCCAGGGCATCTCGCGCCACCTGCAGAGCCCGCTGTACCTCGGGGCACTGAAGAATACGCGCAACTTGCACCTGCATCCGCTCAACCTGTGCCTGGGCGAGGCGCGGGCTGCGCACAGCCTCGGCGCGCTGATCTTCGAAAATTCGGAAGTGCTGGATATCGTCCACGGTCCGAGTCCGGCAGTGGTTACCGCCAATGGTCGAATCGAGGCGCGCCAGATCTTGTTGGCGGGCGATGTGTACCACAAGCTCGAGCAGCGCCAGCTCAAGGGCAAGATCTTCCCGGCCATGGGTGGCATCGTCACCACCGCGCCGCTGGGCGAGCTGGCCGAGCAGATCAACCCCGAGGACCTGGCGGTGTACGACTGTCGCTTCGTGCTCGACTACTACCGCCTGACCGCCGACAAGCGCCTGCTGTTCGGTGGCGGCGCCAACTATTCGGGGCGTGATTCGCGAGACATCGAAGCCGAGCTGCGCCCTTGCATCGAGCGCACCTTCCCGGCGCTCAAGGGCGTGCCGATCGAATTCAAGTGGAGTTGCGCCATGGGTATCGTGGTCAACCGCATCCCACAGCTGGGCAAGCTGTCGGACAACGTCTGGTACTGCCAGGGTTACTCCGGGCATGGCATTGCGACCAGCCACATCATGGGCGAGATCATGGCCGAGGCGTTGACCGGGACGCTGGAGAAGTTCGACACCTTCGCCGCATGCAAGCACATCAAGGTGCCGATGGGGGATGTGCTGGGCAACCCGCTGCTGTCGGTGGGTATGTGGTACTACCAGATGCTGGAAAGGTTGCGCTGAAACCCAAACCGGCCCGCTCTTGCGGGAGCGGGCCGGTGTGAATCAGGCGATCTTCTTCAGCCCCAGCTTCTTCATCTCTTCGTCGCGCAGCTCACGACGCAGGATCTTGCCGACGTTGGTCGTCGGCAGGGCATCGCGGAATTCGATGAACCGCGGCACCTTGTAGCCGGTGACGTTGGCACGCATGTGCTCCATCACCTGTTCCTTGGTCAGCGTGACACCCGGCTTGGCGACGATGAACACCTTGATCACCTCGCCCGACTTCTCGTCCGGCACGCCGATCGCGGCACATTGCAGCACGCCCGGCAGGGCGACCAGCACGTCTTCCAGTTCGTTGGGGTACACGTTGAAGCCCGAGACCAGGATCATGTCCTTCTTGCGGTCGACGATGCGCATGTAGCCGTCGGGCTGAATCACCGCGATGTCGCCGGTCTTCAGCCAGCCTTCGCTGTCGAGGATCTCGGCAGTGGCGTCTTCGCGCTGCCAGTAGCCCTTCATCACCTGCGGGCCCTTGATGCACAGCTCGCCGACTTCGCCCAGCGGCAGTTCCTGGCCGCTGTCGTCGATGACCTTGCACAGGGTGGACGGCACCGGGATACCGATGGTGCCGATCTGGTTGGCTTCGGACGGGTTGACCGCCGCCACCGGGCTGGTCTCGGTCATGCCGTAGCCTTCGCAGATGGCGCAGCCGGTGACCGCCTTCCAGCGCTCGGCCACGCTCAGTTGCAGGGCCATGCCACCGGAAAGCGTCACCTTCAGCGCCGAGAAGTCCAGGCTGCGGAAGGTTTCGTTGTTGCACAGGGCGACGAACAGGGTGTTCAGCCCGACAAAACCGCTGAACTTCCACTTGCCCAGTTCCTTGACCATCGCCGGCAGGTCGCGCGGGTTGCTGATCAGCACGTTGTGGTTGCCGATCAGCATCATGGCCATGCAATGGAAGGTGAACGCATAGATGTGGTACAGCGGCAGCGGCGTGATGATGATCTCGGAGCCTTCCTGCAGGTTCGAGCCCATCAAGGCGCGGCACTGCAGCATGTTGGAGACCAGGTTGCGGTGGGTCAGCATCGCGCCCTTGGCCACACCCGTCGTGCCGCCGGTGTATTGCAGCACAGCCACGTCATTGGCTTGCGGGCTGGCCTCGATGACCGGCTGGCCGCGGCCCTTGGCCAGTGCGTCGTTGAAGCGCACCGCCTGGGGCAGGCTGTAGGCCGGCACCATCTTCTTCACATATTTGATGACGCTGTTGATCAGCACGCGCTTGAGCGGTGGCAGCAGGTCGGCCACCTCGGTGACGATGACATGCTTGACCTGGGTCTTGGGCAGGACCTTCTCGACCAGATGCGCCATGTTGGCCAGGCACACCACGGCCTTGGCACCAGAATCGGTGAACTGATGCTCGAGTTCACGCGCGGTGTACAGCGGGTTGGTGTTGACCACGACCAGGCCGGCGCGCATGGCACCGAACACAGCGACGGGATATTGCAGTACATTGGGCAGTTGAACGGCGATGCGATCGCCGGGCTTGAGGTCGGTGTGCTGTTGCAGCCAGGCCGCGAAAGCGCCGGACAGGGTATACAGCTCGCCGTAGGTGAGGGTCTTGCCGAGGTTGCTGAACGCCGGTTTGTCGGCGAAGCGCTGGCAGGATTGCTTCAGTACGGCCTGGATGTTGGGGAATTCGTCAGGATTGATTTCCGCCGTAATTCCGGCTGGGTATTTATCCTTCCAAAAATGTTCGATCATGGAAGCCCACTCCTTTAGCAACAGCGAATTCTTCACGCGTCGATGCGTTTATTATTGATATGAGATGAAGGGATTCATTGCAAACCGCATCATCTGAAAGCGCGCCGAGAGTAACAGCTTTGCCTGGGGTCGCCTAGAGGGCTTCGCTAGCCCCGACAGTCACCAAAGTGACTCAATGAACTCTACAAGTCATTTCTAGAGTATTTAATCAAAATGTCGCATTGCGGTGCGTGCTGCAGCCGACTCGGTCCCTGTAGGAGCGGGCTTGTCCCGCGATCGGGCGCGAAGCGGCCGCAAGCCAGGCAGTCGAAATCGTCCTGATAAATCTCGGTGCCAGGTTCTACGGCCGCTTCGCGCCCGATCGCGGGACAAGCCCGCTCCCACAGGGAATTGGGCTGGACTTTAAATTTTAAGCAAGATAGTGGCTCCCGCAGGTACGGTGGATTTCAGGCGATGTCGCGCAACTCCCGACGCAGGATCTTGCCTACCGGCGTCATGGGCAGTGAATCGCGCAGCACGATGTGCTTGGGCACCTTGTAACCGGTGAAGTTGGCTTTGCAGAAGGTCTTGAGCTCCTCGACGCTGACACCGCCCGCCCGAGGAACCACGAACAGTTTTACCGCTTCGCCGGAGCGTTCGTCGGGCACGCCGATCACCGCGCAACTGGCCACCTGCGGGTGGCCCATGACCACGTCCTCGATCTCGTTGGGATACACGTTGAAGCCCGAGACGATGATCATGTCCTTCTTGCGGTCGACGATGCGGGTGAAGCCGTCCGGGTCGATCACCGCGATGTCACCGGTCTTGAACCAGCCGTCGGCATCCAGCGCCTGGGCTGTTGCCTCCGGCTGTTGCCAATAGCCCTTCATGACCTGCGGCCCCTTGATGCACAACTCGCCGCGTTCGCCCAGCGGCATCTCGTTGCCGTCGTCGTCGATGACCTTGAACGCGGTGCCGACCACCGGGATGCCCACCGTACCCAGCCGCGCCAGTTGCCCGTAGGGATTGGTGCTCGCCACCGGTGAGGTTTCGGTCAGGCCGTAACCCTCGACGATGCGACAGCCGGTCAGGCTTTCCCAACGCTCGGCGGTGGCCTTGACCAACGCGGTGCCGCCCGAGTTGGTGACCTTCAGCGCCGAGAAATCCAGCGACTTGAAGCCCGGGTTGTCCATCAGCGCGACGAACAGGGTGTTCAAGCCCAGCAATGCCGAAAAGCGCCACTTGCCCAGCTCCTTGATGAAGCCCGGAATGTCGCGCGGGTTGGTGACCAGTACGTTGTGATTGCCCGTGACCATCATGCACATGCAATTCGCAGTGAAGGCATAGATGTGATAGAGCGGCAGCGGCGCGATCATCACCTCCTGCCCTTCCTTGATCAGCGGCTGGCCGTCGGGCCCGTGCTGGGCGAAGCAGGCCAGCACCTGCAGCATGTTGGCGACCAGGTTGCCGTGGGTGAGCATCGCGCCCTTGGCCAGCCCCGTGGTGCCGCCGGTGTATTGCAATACGGCGACATCCTCGAGCGTCTGCACCACCGGCTTGTACGTGAGTTCACGGCCCTCGCGCAGTACCTGCTTGAACGACACGGCCTGGGGCAGGCGGTAGGCCGGCACCATCTTCTTCAGCTTGTCGACCACCGTGTTGACCAGCCAGCCCTTGGCGGCCGGCAGCAGGTCGCCCATCTTCGCCTCGATCAGGTATTCGATGCCGGTGTCGGGCAGCACCGTCTGCACGCGCTGGCCGAACATGTTCAGGTACACCAGCGCACGGGCGCCGGAATCCTTGAACTGGTGGCGCATCTCGCGCTCGGTGTACAGCGGGTTGGTGTTGACCACGATCAGCCCGGCGCGCATCGCGCCGAAGACGGCGATGGGGTATTGCAGGACATTGGGCATCTGCACGGCGATGCGATCACCGGGCTTGAGGTTGGTGTGCTGTTGCAACCAGGCCGCAAAGGCCGCCGAATGGCGCTCCAGCTCGGCGTAACTGAGGGTGACGCCGAGGTTGCTGAACGCCGGGCGGTCGGCGAAGCGCTTGCAGGAACGCTCGAACACTTCGACGACGGATTTGTAAGCAGTGATGTCTATGGTGGAAGGCACGCCCGCCGGGCGCTTGTCATTCCAGAAGTCGGCTTGCATTTATTGTTGTTCCTCAGCCTGAACCGTCCATGACCTGATTGCCCAACGGCAAAAAGGCGTTGAGCCGACGTTAGCAGGTAAGCCGGAGGTGGCAAATACGCCAAGGGCTGCCATTAACATTGTGAATCTTATTTGTGCCCCTGCTGCAATCCTGGTCATTGTGCATACACTGAGCTCAATCCCGTGCACAAAGGATTTTCCATGGCCCACGACGCCTTCTGGCTGCCCGCCAGCGAGCACTGCAGTCTGTACGTCCATCAGTGGCTGCCGCAGACGCCGGTCAAGGCCGTGGTGCTGCTGGCCCATGGCATGGCCGAGCACGCCGGGCGCTACCGGCGCCTGGGCCATGCACTGAACGATGCCGGCTTTGCCCTGTTCGCCCCTGATCTGCGTGGCCACGGCCGCACCGCAGAGCTAGGTAGCCTCGGCCTGTTCGCCCACCACCACGGCTGGAACACGGTGGTCAACGACCTGGGCCTGCTCAGCCAGCACATCGGCCAGCAGTTCCCCGGCACGCCGCTGTTCCTGTTCGGCCACAGCATGGGCAGCTACATCGCTCAGGCGTACCTGCTGCACCACAGTGGCAGCCTGCATGGGGCGGTGCTCAGCGGCTCGAACTTCCAGCCGGCTGCGCTCTATCGCGCAGCACGCCTGATCGCCCGCCTGGAGGCTTGGCGCCAGGGGGTGGAGGGCAAGAGCGCGCTGATCGACTGGCTGTCGTTCGGCTCGTTCAACAAGGCCTTCAAACCCAACCGCACGGCGTTCGACTGGCTCAGCCGCGACCCGGCCGAGGTCGACGCCTACGTCGATGACCCGCTGTGCGGCTTTCGTTGCAGCAACCAGCTGTGGCTCGACCTGCTGCAAGGCCTTGCACAGATCAGCCAGCCGCGCCATCTGGCGCAGATCGATCCGAACCTGCCGATGCTGGTGATCGGCGGCGAATGTGATCCGGTCAGCGCCGGCAAGCGTCTCACCCACCTGGCCAACGCCCTGCGCGCGACCGGCAATCGCCATGTACAATTGCGCGTCTACCCGCAGGCACGCCACGAAGTGCTCAACGAAACCAATCGCGACGAGGTCACCCACGACATCATTGCCTGGCTGGAGCAGGCACTGGCCCTTGGCCGCCCTGCCCGCAGCGAATGATGTGCACCACCTCGTCCCTCCAAGGAAGCCCTGATGACCCAGGTCACCAACACGCCCTACGAAGCCCTCGAAGTCGGCCAGAAAGCCAGCTATGAAAAATCGGTGGAAGAACGCGACATCCAGCTGTTCGCCGCCATGTCCGGTGACCACAACCCCGTGCACCTGGACGCCGAGTTCGCGGCCAAGAGCATGTTCCGCGAGCGCATCGCCCACGGCATGTTCAGCGGCGCACTGATCAGCGCTGCGGTTGCCTGCACCCTGCCAGGGCCAGGCACCATCTACCTGGGGCAGAAGATGAGCTTCCAGAAGCCGGTGAAGATTGGCGACACCCTGACCGTACGCCTGGAAATCCTCGAGAAGCTGCCCAAGTTCAAGGTGCGCATCGCCACCAATGTGTACAACCAGAACGACGAACTGGTAGTCGAGGGCGAGGCCGAGATCCTGGCACCCCGCAAGCAGCAGACGGTGGAGCTGGTATCGCCGCCGAACTTTGTCGCCGGCTGACCGAGCAGTATCCTGTCGCGGATCTACCTGCGACAGGGCTCCAACGCCCTCAGGCAGCGCTCGATATGCCGCCGCTCAGGTTCCTGGCGGGCCAGCGCCAGCGCCCTGACCCACGCCTCCCGGGCCTGCTGCACATGCCCCAATTGCCCGTGCAACTGAGCCTGTGCCGCGTGGGCCAGATGGTAGTCGAGCAACTCGCCCCGCCCCAGAATCGCCTCCACCTCTGCCAGGCCCGCCGCCGCGCCGTCACGGCTGGCCAGCGCCACTGCACGGTTGAGTTCGATCACAGGTGACGGCCAGTGCCGCAGCAACACGTCATACAGGCCGACGATCTCTGCCCAGTCGGTCTCCTGGGCGCTGGCGGCCTCGGCATGCACCGCAGCGATCGCCGCCTGCACGCTGTAGGGCCCGATATCACGGCTGCCCAGCGCATGACGCACCAGGGCGCACCCCTCCTCGATCTGTGCCTTGTCCCACAGGCTACGGTCCTGCTGGTCGAGCAGCACCAGCTCGCCTTCGCCATCGGTGCGCGCTCGCAGCCGCGAGGCCTGCAACAGCATCAACGCCAGCAGGCCGAACACCTCCGGGTCTGGCAGCAATTGCGCCAGCAGCCGCCCCAGGCGAATCGCCTCGTCGCACAGGTCGCGCTGCACCAGGTCTTCCCCTGCCGATGCCGAATAGCCTTCGTTGAACACCAGGTAAATCACCCGCAACACACTTTCCAGGCGCTCGGCCAGTTCGCCCATGGCGGGCACCTGGTAGGGAATTCGTGCATCGCGGATCTTGGCCTTGGCCCGCACGATGCGCTGGGCGATGGTCGAGGGCGATTGCAGGAACGCGCGGGCGATCTGCTCGGTGGTCAGGTCACACACCTCACGCAGGGTCAAAGGGACCTGGGCATCGGCGGACAACGCCGGGTGGCAACAGGTGAAGATCAAGCGCAAACGGTCGTCAGCGAGCAGTTCCTCCTCGCTCGGATCCTGCGCCGGGTCTTCGAGTTGCATGATCAGCTGTGCCTGCGAGCGGTCGAAACGGGCGCGGCGGCGCAAGGCATCGATGGCCTTGAAACGCCCGGCCGAGACCAGCCAGGCCCGCGGGTTGGCCGGCATGCCGTCGCGCTGCCAGCGTTCGACGGCAATGAAGAAGGCATCATGCAGGGCCTCCTCGGCGAGGTCGAAATCACCCAACAGGCGGATCAGGGTCGCCAGGATGCGCCGCGAGTCGCGGCGGTAGATAACCTCGACCTGGGCATGCAGCTCATCACCCGTCATCGTGTTGCGGTCCGCGGCATCATCTTGGCTGACCTCCCGTCATCAGGGTTGCAGTTCGCGCACCGGCCTCACTTCGACACTGCCGACCCGCGCCGCCGGAATATCTTTGGCGATGTTCAGTGCCTCGTTGAGGTCGCGGGCATCGACCAAGTAAAAGCCGGCCAGTTGTTCCTTGGTTTCGGCGAAGGGCCCGTCGGTCAGGCTCATCTTGCCAGCGCGCATGCGCACGGTGGTGGCCGTCTGCACCGGTTTGAGCGCCTCGGCCGCAAGCATCCGCCCTGAGCCGTGCAGGGACTCGGCGTAAGCCATGCACTCGGCGTCTTCGGGGCTGTCGGGCAGGCTGTGCAGCAGCCCCTCGTCACAATAGACCAGGCACAGGTATTTCATGATCGTCTCCAGCTGACGTACGGTTCAGGGCTTGAGGTCGAAGCGAGCCTTCTGGGTTTCCATGTCGAACGGTGCCGACCAGTGCTCATGGATCACCTGCCAGCGCCCTGCACTACGACGATAGCCCACCGTGACGCGCATGAAGCCGCACTGGCTTTCATCGTCGGCCGGGCCGCAGCGGTTGAGCCAATGCGCCAGGGCCAGGTCGCCATCGGCCTGAACGTCCAGCTCGGCCACCTCGAAGACCATCGGACCGGTGCAAAAGCCCATGCACATTTCCCAGTGCGCCTGGTAGGCGGCCTTGCCCTTGAATTGCAGGGCCTGGATGGCGTCGAAGGCAACGATGTCATCGGCGTAGGGCGCGACGATGGCCGGCAGGTCGCGCTCGCGCACAGCCTGGATCCAGCCGTCGATGAGTTGACGGATTTCGGTTTCGGCGGGGGTATTCATGGGCAAGCCTCCAGCAGGTCATCAGTGGGTGGCGCCGAGTGTTTGCGGCGCCTTCACTGATGGTCGACTGGGGATGGGAGGAATCGACAACGCTGGAAAACTTTTTGCGGTTTTCCGTTATCGGCCTGTGTCGACGGGCCTTCGCTGTCTTTACCCAGCCAGCACCTGCGCATAACGCGCCCGGTCCACGTTGGCCCCGCTCAACACCACCGCAACCCTCCTGCCCTGCTGACGTTCGCGCTCCTGCAACAGTGCGGCCAGCGCCGCGGCACCCGCGCCTTCGACGGTGTTGTGGGTGGTTTCGTGGTAGAGGCGCATGGCCTGGGCGATTTCGTCATCGCTCACCCGCACGATGCGCGTGGCATGCTCACGCACCAGGGCGAAGGCGTCCGGGTGCGGCACGCGGCAGGCCATGCCGTCGGCAAAGGTGTCGGCGGTGGCCGTGGTGACGATACGCCCCAGCTCGAAGCTCTGTGCATAGGCATCCGCAGCGCTGGACACCACGCCAACGATCTCGGTCCGCAGCCCCAGCAGGTTGCGCGCCTGGATCAGCCCGCAGATGCCCGAACCCATGCCGATCGGCACATACACGGTGTCGAGGTCCGACACGGCCTCGAACAGCTCCAGCGCATAGGTCGCCACGCCGCGCACCAGCTCAGGGTGGAACGAGGGCACCATCCGGTAGCCGCGCTGCTCGGCCAGCTGGGCGGCGTATTCACGGGCCACGTCGAAATCGACACCGTACTCGATCAGCTCGGCGCCCAACGCACGCATGGCGGCGTTCTTCTCCCGCGAATTGCCTTCAGGCACCACGATCACCAGCGGCAAGCCTGCCTGACGCGCCGCCAGGGCCATGCTCTGGCCGTGATTGCCGCGGGTGGCGGTGACCAGCCCCGGAGGCACATCACCGCTGGCCAGCAGCGAACGCACATAGACCAGCCCGCCACGCACCTTGAATGCTCCGGTCGGCGCATGGTTCTCATGCTTGACCCACAGTTGGCAGCCGGCCCGCTCGGCGAGCAACGGCCAGACGTGCTGTGGCGTCGCAGGCACATGCTGGTGAACGAAATCGGCGGCTTCGCGCAGGGCTGTGAGGTCGAACATGGCGATCATCCTTCATCGAGGGCAGTTGCGACGATCCTGAGCGCCGGGCATTGTATGGGTCAAACCTTATATTGCATGGGTAGCAATTTCGTGTGGACCCCGGAACTGATCGACGACACCCAACCCCGCTACCTGGCACTGGTCGATGCCATCGCCGCCGCCATCGAGCGCGGTGAACTCAAGGTAGGGGAACGTCTGCCGCCACAACGGCGCCTGGCCTGGAAGCTGGGTCTCAACCCGAGCACCACCCAGCAGGCTTATCGCGAAGCTGCCGCGCGACATCTGGTGGCCGGCGAAGTCGGGCGAGGTACCTACGTATTGGCGGGTAGCAAGGAAGCAACGCTGTTTCGCCTCAAGCAGCACGACCGGCATTCGTCGCTGATCGACCTGTCGACCAACGTACCCGTGGCCGATCCGCACCCGCACGACCTGCAGCACAGCCTCCAGGCATTGCTGCAGGCGGACGACCTCAACCTGCTCGATCACTACCTCGATCACGACCAGTTGCTGCTCGCTCGCCTGCATGGCGCACGCTGGCTGGCCCAGCGCGGGCTGACGCTGGGCGCTGACGACCTGCTATTGTGCGGCGGCGCCCAGCAAGGGCTGGCCTGTGTGCTGCAGTCGCTGTGCCAGCCTGGCGAGGCGGTCATGGTCGAAGCCCTGACCGCACCAGGGATCAAGGCAGCGTGTCGCCAGTTACGCCTGCCAGTGCATGGCGTGGCCCTGGATCACCAAGGGCTGCGCCCGGATGAGCTCGACCGGGTGACGCGGGCCACCGGCGCCAGGGTGCTGGTGACCACACCCACCCTGCACAACCCCACCGGGGCGTGCATGGGCGACAGCCGTCGCCAGGCCGTCGCCGAGGTGGTGAAGCGCCACGGCCTGCGGGTGATCGAGGACGATGTTTATGGCGCGCTGAGCGAGCGGGCGCCCTTGTACCCCTTGCTCGACGGCCAGGGGATACTCGTCAGCAGCTTGTCCAAGACGGTCGCCGCGGGGCTGCGCCTGGGCTGGATCGCCGCACCGGCATCGGTGCTGGAACACATCGACCCGCATGCCCGGGCCACGCACTGGCCGGTATCACCGCTGAACCTGCGCATCGCCTGCCAATGGATCGCCAATGGCACAGCCGCGCGGCGACTGGCTTGGCAACGGGAGGAAATCGGGGAGCGCTGGCGCCTGGCGCGGCGGGTATTCGGTGAAGCGATGCGTGCTCAGGATGAACCCTCGCCGCATGTCTGGGTGAACACCCCAGGGCCTGCTGAAGCCCTGGTAGGGGCGTGCCGGGCACGCGGGGTCGAAGTGGTGCCGGCCAGTGTCTTCGCGGTGGGGGGCGATGAAGTGAGGGCAGTGCGGATCAGCCTGTCGGCCGCCACCAGCCGCGCGCAGCTCAAGCAAGGGCTGGACGTCGTGCGCGCGGTACTTGGCGAGCTGGCAGGCAGATAGCACTCACCCCTGCTGGCAACCCTCGCCCATGGCTCGGTACTGAATGGTGTGCACCTGACCCTGATGATCTTCATAGGTCATGGTTGCCGGCACCACCTCGCAGACATCGGGGATGGTCGACAGATTGATCACCCGCTTGATATCCAGGTTCATCGAGTAATCGTACTGCACCGGGGGCTGGGTCTGGGTGGTCTTGGCCTCGTCCGCGAGGGCGAGCGAAGACATCCCGACCAATGCAAGAATGAGTAAAGTTTTCATGAGTCTGTGGCCTTGAAAGCAATCACGTTGATCGATTGACTTCTTATGCCGTCACTGGCGCGGAGAAGTTGTCATCGTCGGCGATGACACGAAGCACCGATCCCGCATCGTCGTACTGCAGAAGGGATGAGTGAAATTCTACGCCCGCCACCGAATACTTGAACCCTGCAGTCGGATATTCACCCTTGCCAGATTTGCAACAATCTGCGACAAAAGCCCCCCATGACCCTGCCCGAATTCCTCCCGCTCTGCCGCTCGCAGCGCCGCCTGCTCGACCACTTCTACCGCCAGCACGGCTCGCGCATGCGCGCCAGTGCAGAGGGCCAACTGTGGGTTGCGCGCGCGCAGGCGATGGTGGGTGCACTGAACCTGACGCCCGTCGCCGACGGCCACTGGCTGACCGGCCTGTTCGTGGCGCCGCAGTGGCGTGGCCAGGGTGTTGCCGCAGGGCTGGTCAGCGCAGCGCTGGCCAACAGCACAGGCCCGACCTGGCTGTTCTGCCACCCCGAACTGCAAAGCTTCTATGCGCGGCAGGCTTTCACAACGGCGAGCGCCCTGCCCGCCGAACTGGCCTCGCGGCTGGCCCGCTACCAGCGCAGCAAAGCGCTGGTAGCGATGGTGTGCGCTCAGTCGTCGGCAACGTCGAGCCCGGGGAACAGCACATCGGTGTAGCCGAAGCGGGCAAAATCCTGGATCCGCGATGGGTAGAGCCGCCCGATGAGGTGGTCGCATTCGTGCTGCACCACCCGCGCATGGAAGCCATCGGCGAAGCGGTTGATCGGGGCCCCCTGAGGGTCAAGGCCCTCATAGCGGATGTGCTTGTAGCGGGGCACGACACCGCGCAAGCCCGGCACCGACAGGCACCCTTCCCAACCCTCCTCGAGCTCGGTGGACATCGGCGTGATCAGCGGGTTGAGCAGGATTGTCTGCGGCACGGGCTCGGCGTCCGGATAGCGCTCGCTGCGCTCGAACCCGAAGATCACCAGTTGCAGGTCGATGCCGATCTGCGGCGCGGCCAGGCCGACACCACCGACGTGGCGCATGGTCTCGAACATGTCGTCGATCAGTTGCTGCAGCTCAGGGCTGCCGATCATGTGCTCGGGCACAGGCGGTGCGACGCGCAGCAGGCGCTCATCGCCCATCTTGAGGATGTCACGGATCATCAGGGATTCGGCTCACGGGTCTGGGGTTCGGCATGCGCGGGATGCTCATGGCCGAGCACAGTGATGGTCTCCTTCGGCTGCTCGCCGTCGAATTCCTTCTCGCCGGGGTTCTTGCCTTCAGCCGACATGTGCTCGATCACCGCGTTCATCTCGGCGCCCAGCAATAGCACGGCGGCGGAGATATAGAAATACAGCAACAGCACGATGATCGCCCCGATGCTGCCGTACATGGCGTTGTAGTCGGCGAAGGTCTTGACGTAGTAGGCAAAGCCCAGCGAAGCGACGATCCACACCACCACCGCCAGTACCGAGCCTGGGGTGATGAAGCGGAATTTCTGCTTCACGTCGGGCATCACGTAGTAGATCAGCGCCACCGCCACCATCATCAGGATGATGATCGCCGGCCAGCGCAGCACGGTCCAGATGGTGACGATCACCTCCTGCAGGCCGACTTGGGCCGCGATCCACTCCATCACCTGCGGCCCCAGCACCATGAGTGCGGCGGCGGCCAGCAGCATGCCGGCAATGCCGATGGTGTAGAAGATCGACAGCGGGATGCGCTTCCACACCGGACGGCCCTCGGGCACATCGTAGGCGGCGTTCATGGCGCTCATCATCAGGCGCACGCCGGCCGAGGCCGTCCACAGGGCGATGACGATACCCACCGAGAGCAATCCGCCCTTCGATTGCTGCAACTGGTCGATCACCGGGTTGACTTGCTCGAGCGCCTGGGGCGGCAGCACCAGCTCCGATTGCAGGCGCAACCAGGAGAAGAAGTCGGGCAGGTGCAGGAAACCGATCAGGGCAATCAGGAACAGAATGAAAGGGAACAGCGAGAACAGCATCTGGTAGGCCAGTGCCGAGGCATAGGTGGACATCTCGTCATCGAGGAATTCCTTGACGGTGCGCACCAGCACGCGGTGCAGAGGCAGGCCCTGCAGGGCGGGAAAAATCATAGCGTCTCCTTTCGCCGCTTGATCGTCGTGGTTGCAACTGTGCAGACAAGTCTAATAGACCACGCGCACCGCGTACTGCTCACTGGCGAAATCAGGAAAACGGCTACGGCGGACGTTGGGGCAAAACGGTAAGGCCTCATGGGCGCAAAACGGCGCGCCCACAAGGCCCTGTGCATCAACCGCGGTTCAAGGCTTTTTCACCGCATCCTTGACCTTGCCCACCGCCTGCTGCGCTTCGCCCTTGAGTTCCTGGGCCTTGCCCTCGGCACGCAGCTTGTCGTTGTCGGTCACTTTACCGACGCCTTGCTTGATGTTGCCAACTGCTTCGTTGGCCAGGCCCTTGGCTTTGTCTTTGGTGCCGCTCATGGCGAATCTCCTGCAAAAAAGAGACACGTGAACCGTGTCGACAAAAAGTGGACCGGTTCGCTTGCGCAAGAGTTTCAACAATTTCTCGGGCACCAAGCCGAACGGCAAACAGCGGGCGAATACCGCACCGAATTGTCCCAGCGCCGCTGCGCACTCGGAAGGCGCAGCTCTAGAATCCGGCCATTCATAAAAACAACAGTTCGTGGAAACCTTGCACATGCGATTGATGCCCCTACTCGCGGCCATGCTGCCGTTACTTCCCCTGCCCGCCCTCGCCGCCACCCCGGCCGCCGTGCAAACCTTGCGGGTCGAGCGCTACACCGATGACGACCAACCCGGCACCCTGCGCTGGGCCCTGGAAACCAGCAACCGCAACCCCGGCCACTACCGCATCGACATCGCCGCGGTCGGCGAGCCGCCCTACGTGATCCGCCCGAGCCGGCCACTGCCGGAAATCAAGGGCCCGCTACGCATCACCGGCCTGGCCTGGGCACGTGACGGCCAGTACATCGCCATCGACGGCGCCGGCTATATCAAGGACCAGGGGGTACGCACCTGCCCTGGCGCCCTGCCCGGCCAGTTCGGCACCAATGTACGCACTACCACCAACCCCGGTCTGGTGCTGCGCGACACCCAGGGGGTGCACTTGAGCGGCCTGGAGGTGCGCAACTTCTGCATCGGCATCCTGGTCAACCGCGCCAGTGGCAACGTCATCGAAGACAACCGCATCGTCGCCAACAAGGGCGGGGCCGGGATCATGCTCACGGGCGATGACGGCGCGGGCAACCCGACGGCCACCACCACGCTCAACAACAAGGTGCTGCGCAACCAGTTGATCGACAACGGCGACGGCCTGGAGCTGACCCGCGGCGCCGCCTTCAACCTGGTGGCCGACAACCTGTTCCGCTCCACCGACGCCAACCCCGAGCCCTCCCAGGGCATCGAGATCCTGCTGGGCAACGACAACAGCGTGGTGCGCAACCGCTTCGAGAACTACTCCGACGGCCTGCAGATCAACTGGGGCAAGCGCAACTACCTGGGCGCCAATACCTTCACCGGCAACTCCATCGGCATCAGCGTGACCGGCGAGGGCAACATCCTCGACGGCAACCTGATCCACGGCAACCGCATCGGCGTGGCCCTGCGTCCGGAGCCGGAAGTCACCGCCACACGCGTCACTGCCAATCGCATCTGGGGCAATGGCCTGGACATCCGGCGCTGCGAGGCGGGGGGCTCGTGCGTAGCAGACCAGCGCACCGGCGCGATCATCTTCGGTGTGCCAGCCCAGGCCCACGCGCTGTACGTCGGCTCGCGTGGTGTCGGCGCGGAACTGGCGAAGAAGGACCAGGCGATCATCTGCGATGGCAGCGGCCAACCCCAGCCGTGCCAGCCGCTGCCCAATCACAATCAACAGGCGCCGCGTCTGACCGGGCTTGCCAGGCATGTGCTGCAAGGTGAAGTGCAAGGGCCGGCATCCAGCCTGTTGCGCATCGAGGTGTTCGGCAATGCGGCAGCGGATGGGCGGGAAGCGGAGCAGTATCTGGGCGAGGTGATGGTGGGCAGCGATGCCCAGGGCAAGGCACGGTTCGAGAAGACGCTGGATGCCATTGCGGGGCTGAACAGCTTCACCGCGACGGTGACCACCGCCGATGGCGCGACCTCGGAGTTGAGCCAGCCGTTGCGGCGCTGAAGCTCAAGGCCTCTTTGCGGGCAAACCCGTGAGGAGGCCGGCGCAACCCACCCCGCAACCCTTGCCGCGCCCGGCGCCACCCCGCACAATGTCAGGCCTTTCTGGCGTCAACCCGCAGGAACCTGCATGAAACTCGACAAACCCACCGCCATCGCCCGGCGCAACCAAGCGCTGAACCGGCCGGTGCTCGACCGCGACAACACCCTGTTCGCCATCCTCGACAAGAAACGCAACCTGTGGTGGTTCGAGGTACCGGTGGCATTGCTGCGCAAAGGCCAGCCCGACTGGGTCAACCTGCTGCTGCACACCCCGGAAACCGACGAACTGCAGCACTTGAAAGTGCCGGTCAACTTCCTGCGCGCGCATCAGGAACAGATGGAAGTCCGCCACCCCGGCAAGCGTCGCTCGACCATCAGCCTGGCGCTGAGCGCCGACCGCGACTCGCTGCTGCGTGACACACGCCCAGGCGGTGAGCAACTGGATTTCAGCACCTTCGTGCAGGCCTGATCAGG